>DJVA01000095.1 GCA_002440705.1 Flavobacteriaceae bacterium UBA6268
TCTTGATGATGGCAATGCTGGCCGATTGTGTAATGGTTGTAACCGTTGGGTCGTCCGTAGGATCACCATTGGTGGTTCCATCGCCATTAGGGGTTTCAACCGTTTCAGGGTCAGGAATTGGATTGCCGCCAGTATCGGTACCTGTATCACTTTGATCGGTAACGGGTCCTGTTGGACTTTCACCAGTTGCAATAGCAATGTTTTCAATGTATCCTTGATCGATATCTGCCTGGGTTACTAAATGTTCGGCAGTAACTGTAGCACTTTCACCAGGAAGCAATTGTGCAATTGGGTTTCCTGAGGTGATTGTAGCATTGGCATCGGTTACGACAATATTCATAACCGTTGTATTTCCAGAATTGGTCACAACAATATCATACGTCAATACATCACCAACTGCTGTAATCTGATTTGTTTGGTTTTTGATGACACTCAAGCTTGCGTTTTGACACAAGGTGGTTACCGTTGGATCGTCTTCCAAAACAGACGATTCATCAGACAGGTCACTTACCGTAGTACCATCTTCATCGGTACCTTGTGCAGTCGCTTGATTGGTAACTTGGCCCGCATCAATATCGGCAGTGGTAATGACATAACTTGCAGTGTAAATCCAAGTTTCATTCACATCCAATTCATTATCTGCATCGTCATCACCGGAAACATAAGTAATGGTCACCACTGGATTGGGAGCTTCGAACAATGGATCGGTTATTTGAACATTCGCCAAAGGAACGTTTCCTTGATTAGTCACAGTGAATGTATAAGCGATTGTTTCACCGGCATCAGCACATTGGTTACCGTCCCCATCTACAAACAATCCAGATTTTACAATGGCAATTGCAGGTGCTGGTGTTTGTTGCACCAAGATATACACAGTAGCGTAATTGGATGCAACTGGGCTTCCGTCGTCATTTATTACATAAACAAATTGATCAGTCCCAGTAAATCCGGCGTTGGGAGTATAGGTGAAGGAACCGTCGGCATTAATAACCAGCGTACCATTGGATGGGCCAATTACTGGAGTAAGGGCAGTATTTACCGTTTGGTTATCGCCTTCCGGGTCGCTATCGTTATCCAGAACGTTTCCGGTAATTGGTGTATCAATTTCACCGTAATAGGCATCGTCGTTAGCAACCGTAATATTTCCATTGTTCGGTACTACGGTAATGGTCACGGTCGCCGTGTCGCAGAGCGCTGGTGTACCGTTATCACAGATCGTGTACTCAAAAGTATCTTCGCCCTCAAAGCCTGGGTTCGGGATATAGGTATAGCTTCCGTCGGGGTTTACTGTTACCGTTCCGTTGGACGGATTGGTATTGGAAGTTACCACAATGGGGTCTCCATCCAAATCAAAATCGTTCACCAAAACATTTCCGGAAACTGGAGTATCCACTTCCGTAGTATTGGTATCATTATTTGCCACAGGGGGATCGTTTCCAATTACTGGATCATCGACTACTTCAATGGTTACGGTAGCTGTATCACAAGCAATAGGATTTCCACCATCGCAAACTTGATATTCGAAGCTGTCCTCACCTACGAAGTCGGGGTTTGGAGTATAAGTATAGCTGCCATCGGGGTTGAAGACCAAGGTACCGTTGGAAGGGCCACTGCCTGCCACCAAGGTGAAGACCTCCGTGCCCGCTGGGCCATCGGGGTTCTCATCGTTGGTTGCCACGCTGCCGCTTACCGGAAGGTTCACGAAGGTGTCGTTGATGTCGTCGATGGCAAGGATATCGTTTCCTGGATCACCAATGGTAAGGTAAACCGTTGCCTGATCGGTAGCCACGGGGCTTCCGTTGTCGAAGATAGCGTACACGAACTGATCGGTGCCCTTGAAGCCCGCATTGGGCGTATAGGTAAAGCTTCCATCGGGGTTGATTACCACTGTTCCGTTGGATGGGCCACTTATTGGGCTTGCTGTATCCACAGTTTGTGCATCACCTTCTGGGTCGCTATCATTGTCAAGCACGTTACCGGTGATGGCCATGTTCGGATATCCGTTGTAGGAATCGTCATTGGCCACGGTAATATTACCGTTATTCGGTACCACGGTGATGGTCACGGTCGCCGTGTCGCACAGTGCGGGTGTACCGTTATCACAGATGGTATATTCAAAAGTATCCTCGCCCTCAAATCCGGGGTTCGGGATATAGGTATAGCTTCCGTCAGGGTTTACCGTCACCGTTCCGTTTGATGGATTGGTGTTGGAGGTCACCACAATGGGATCGCCATCCTGATCGTAATCATTCACCAAAACGTTTCCGGATACAGGAGTATCTACTTCCGTGGTATTGGTATCGGCATTGGCTACCGGGGGCTCGTTGCCAGGGCCTCCCTGTGGGAGTACTTCGATGTAGACCGTGGCCGTGTCGCAGGCTACCGGGCTACCACCATCACAAACTTGATATTCGAAGGTGTCCTCACCAACATAGTCCGTATTGGGCGTGTAGGTATAGCTACCGTCGGGGTTGAAGACCAAGGTACCGTTGGAAGGGCCACTGCCTGCCACCAAAGTGAAGACCTCCGTGCCCGCTGGGCCGTCGGGGTTCTCATCGTTGGTTGCCACGCTGCCGCTTACCGGAAGGTTCACGAAGGTGTCGTTGATGTCGTCGATGGCCAAAATGTGGTTTCCTGGATCCATTACAGTAAGGTATACTGTAGCTTGGGCCCTAGCTACCGGTGAGCCATCATCAAAAATTTCATAGATAAACTGGTCATTTCCAACAAATCCACTATTAGGTGTGTAGGTGAAGGAACCATCGGCATTCACCACTAAAGAACCACTGGATGGTCCGCTTATAGGTGTAAGTACGGTATCAACAAATTGGTTGTCTCCTTCAGGATCGGAATCGTTATCCAATACATTACCAGAAATAATCTGATTCGGATATCCGTAATAGGAATCATCGTTGGCCACAGTAATGTTACCATTGTCCGGGATTACGGTAATGGTTACCGTTGCAGTATCACAAAGTACTGGCGTGCCATTGTCGCAGATGGTGTATTGGAAGGTATCAACACCCGTAAATCCTGTTGGTGGGGTATACGTATAAGCCCCAGTATTAGGATCGATGTTTACCGTTACTCCTTCGGCGGTTACAACCATTGTTGTAGTGACGGTGATGGTATCACCATCAGGGTCATAATCGTTCACCAAAACGTTTCCTGAAACTGGCGTATTCTCCTCAGTAGTATTGGTATCGGCATTAGCTACTGGAGGTTGGTTATCAGGACCGTTCAATGGGAATATTTCAATGTAAACGGTTGCTGTATCGGTTGCCTGTGGGTTTCCGTCATCCACTATGGTGTACTGGAAGGTGTCCTCCCCAACATAATCGGTTGGAGGGGTATAGGTATAGGCTCCCGTAGGACTAATTGCAACAATGACTCCTTGGGCGGTTGTTACCGAGGTTGTAGTAACTGTTTGTGTATTTCCTTCAGCATCCACATCATTGGTCAAAACATTCCCGCTTACCGGAAGGTTCACGAAGGTATCGTTAATGTCGTCGATGGCTTCCGTGGTATTGCCTTCCAAGCCAATCAAAATGTGTACTGTAGCACTACTGGTTGCTACTGGCGATCCATCGTCGAAAATACTGTAAACAAATTCGTCTGGACCAATGTAATCGGTATTGGGCGTGTAAGCAAAAGTTCCATCAGGATTGATGGTAACCGTACCATTGGATGGGCCACTAATCGGACTTGCAGCATCAACCGTTTGATTATCCCCTTCTGGATCGAAATCGTTGTCCAATACATTGCCATTCACTACTTCATTCACATAGGCAAAATAGGAATCGTCATTAGCCACCGTAATATTTCCGTTATTGGGAATTACCGTAATGGTAACCGTGGCAGTATCACAAAGCGCTGGAGTTCCATCATCACAGATGGTGTACTGGAACGTATCGATCCCTACATAGCCTGTTGGAGGGATATAAGTATAAGCACCCGTGTTGGCATCGATATTCACAGTAACTCCCTGCGCGGTAACTACGGTAGTGGTAGTTACCACAATAGGATCACCATCAGGATCGTAATCGTTCACCAGAACGTTCCCAGAGACCGGTGTGTTAACCTCGGTAGTATTGGTATCGGCATTGGCCACTGGGGGTTCATTTTGAGGATCGCCCAATTTGGCCACTTCAATGTATACGGTAGCTGTATCGGTAGCCTGTGGGTTTCCATCATCCACAATGGTGTACTGGAAGGTATCTTCGCCCACATAATCTGTGGGAGGGGTATAGGTATAGGCTCCCGTAGGACTGATTGCAACAATGACTCCTTGGGTCGTTGTTACCGAAGTTGTAGTTACGGTTTGGGTGTCTCCCTCAAAATCGACATCATTGGTGAGAACATTTCCACTTACAGGGACATTCACAAAGGTGTCATTGATATCGTCAATGGCGTCGGTAGTATTTCGAATACCACCCACCGTAATGTAGACAGTTGCTTGATCCCTAGCGGGTGCGCCTTCGGAGAAATTATCGTCAACGATTTCATACACAAACTGGTCGTTTCCAACAAAACCGGAATTGGGCGTATACGTAAAGGTTCCGTCGGCATTGATGGACAAGGTTCCATTGCTGGGTCCACTTACTGGAGTCACCCCAGTGTCAACCGTTTGATTGTCTCCTTCTGGATCAAAATCGTTATCCAACACGTTTCCTGAAACTGCTGTTCCGGGTGTTGTATTGTAGGCGTCATCATTCGCAAAAGTAACATTCCCCGTATTAGGAATTACTGTAATGATCACTATTGCAGTATCACACAAAGCAGGAGTGCCATCATCACAAATGGTGTACTGGAAGGTATCAATACCTACATATCCTGAAGGAGGGGTATAGGTATAAGCACCTGTATTGGGGTCGATGTTCACCGTAACGCCCTGAGCAGTGGTAACGCTAGTGGTAGTTACCACTATGGGATCATTGTCAGGATCGTAATCGTTTACTAAAACATTTCCACTTACAGGTACATCTACCAATGTGGTATTGGCATCTTCATTAGCCACTGGAGGTTCGTTTTGAGGACCACTGTTAGGCAATATTTCGATATAAACCGTGGCAGTATCGGTGGCCTGTGGGTTTCCGTCATCTTGAATGGAATATTGGAACGAGTCATCTCCCTCATAATCAGTTGGCGGGGTATAGGTATATGCTCCCGTATTGGCATCAATGGTTACGGTAACTCCCTGAGCAGAAACTACCGAAGTAGTCGTAACGGTTTGGGTATCCCCTTCCGCATCGGTATCGTTGGTGAGCACATTTCCGCTAACGGAAACATTTACATAAGTGTTATTGATATCGTCCTTAGCGTCGGTACAGTTGGCCAAGATTGTGATGTCTACAGTAACAAAACAAGCATTTGCGTCAGTAACGGTTATAAAATGTGAACCAGCAGCTAGGTTCGTAAAAGTGCCCGATGCTTGTGGTGCACCTCCGTCCAGTGCAAATACATAAGGTGAGGTACCTCCATTGGCGGTTACAGTTACTGAACTTTGAGCACCACAAAGGATATCGGTTTGTGAAGTAACTGAAGCAGTTAAAGGATTGGACGGTTGTTGAACGGTGGCACTATTGGTTGCAGTACATCCACGACTGTCGGTAATAGTGACGGAATAGGATCCGGCAGTAACTCCGGAAAGGTCTTCAGAAGTAGCACCATTGCTCCACAGGAATGTGTAGGGGGCAGTCCCTCCGGTAACAGTTAAGTCCAAAGAACCAGTGCTATCCCCATAACAGGGAACATTGTTAACGGCAATTCCCGAAGTAAGCACCGCTGGTTGATTTACTGTAGTAGTAGAAGATGCAGTACACAAGGTAACATTGTCTGTAACGGTTACGGTGTAACTGCCAGCTGCCAAACCAGAAATGGTTTGCGTGGTTCCACCATTGCTCCATGCATAGGAGAAGTTTCCAGAGCCTCCGGTAACATTGGCCGAGGCTGTACCATCCACATCCCCATTACAGGTAGTGGGTGTGGAGGAAGCTGAAACGGATAAGTTCAAACAGGTTCCCGGATTTACAGTTACCGTTGCAGAGTCTGTACACCCATTGGCATCGGTAACCGTCACAGTATAATTACCGGCACTCAGTCCGGTAATGGTTTGAGTGGTTTGCCCCCCTGGGCTCCACAAATAGGTATAAGGTGGTGTACCTCCCGATGCGTTGGCAGTGGCGGTTCCATCGCCAGTGGTAGGACCATTTTCGTCAGTTGCCGTGGCGGTTACATTTAAAACTGTTGAAGGTTCGGTAATCGTTACACTCTGTTCAACAGGCAAGCAAAGCGTTCCGTTGATGGTAACGCTAACCGTATAGACTCCTGCGGTTAGGTTGCTGATGGTGCTGGAAGTACCAACGGTAATCTGCTGTGGTGTGGTATTCCATGTAAACGTAAAGATAGCTCCAGGATTGGCTACCGAACTAGCGCTAACCGTAGCGCTACCGGTTGCATCCCCCTTACATAGAACATTGGTAACGTTATCTACTGAAATGACCGCATCGCAATCGTTGAAACAATCGATAGCCACACTTTGGTCAAGTGTACAGCCGTGTGCATCCGTAACGGTTACGGTGTGTGTTCCAACTGGAAGGTTGGTTGCAGTCTGTGTAGTTTGATTTCCTGCACTTGCACCCCATTGATAGGTAAATGGAGGAGTTCCTCCAGATGCCGTAGCCGTTGCTTGTCCATTCAAACACAAATCAGACAAGGTAGCATTTACCTTAGTAATCTGGATGCTAATGGGTTCGGGTTGCGTAACTGTGATTCCATTGATGAAAGTATAGTTACAACCAGACGTATCGGTAATGGTTACATTGTAGACCCCGGCTGGTACGTTGGTCAAATCCTCGGTAGTCGCTCCATTGCTCCACGCAAAGGTATATGGCGGAGTACCTCCTGTTACTGTAAGGTCAATATTCCCAGTGCTGTCCCCATTACACTCTACATTGTCTACCACTACAGATGCAGTGGGATTAGTGGGAATGGTTATGGTAGCGTCATCACTTACCGAAGGCAAAGTACATCCAGAACCGTACGTGCCATTGTAAGTAAGCACGGCATTGAAAGCACCTGCCAAGGTGCCACCATAGGTAAACGTTCCCGTAAGCTGATTGGCCGTACCTATAAGGGTACCATCCAAATAGAACTCCCATGAAAAAGCATCCGAAAGTGGATTACAGCCTCCTTGATTTACAGTACCCGTATAATCGATGGAATTGGTACAACCTTGTCTTGCAATACTCGCAGTTACGCTTGGACAGGGAACACAGATTTGAGGATTGGTAAATACCTCTGATGCTGTATTACAATTTGAATCTTCATAATTAATGACCGTAGTGCCAGTTTCTCCAACGCCACAAACACTTGTAGATACGGCTGTGATTGAATAGGTTAACGTAATGGTTTCGTCACGTACTTCCTCAACATACCAGTTGATGGTTTGCCCACTAAACGATGCCGTCCCTTTGCTAGGCACTAAGGATCCGCTAACAATTTCAAAGCCTGTAGTCACAACATCCGTTACCAAAGCCTGTCCTGGCAATTGTTTTGCTGCAAAGGTTAATTGACCTAAAATTTGAGCGTAGATACCGCTCAAATCGGCAGCATTTTCAGTGGTGAACAATCCAGCGTTCTGGATGGCGTTAATGGTATTGGTTGCAGTGGTTTGCTGAGAACCAGAAATGGCCCCAAAAAGGCCAATACTAAAGATACTCTGTTCATAAACTTCACCACCAACAGTAGTAGTCTGTGCGTTCACACCTGCTGTGATGGCATTTTGAATACAAGCACTGGTACCTCCTGTGGGATTATTGGAACAAGAGTTTCCATTGTTATCCCTATTGGCCACCCCGTCGGTAAGTAGAATAATGCTTCGTGAAGTGGCGCAATCGAAAGTACCATTGTTGGTCATTTCATTGTCCGCCTTCACTAATCCATCTTGGATGTTCGTATTTCCAGACGCCACTAATGAGTTAATCGCACTAATGACGGAAGCTTGTCCGCTGCTTCCCGTAAGCCCAATATTGATCGTAGCAGAGCTTGAATAGCTCACTACTGCTACCCTGTTCAAGCCCGTGGGGTTGTTTGCAGGAGTAAATAGATTTTGCACGAAAGCAACCGCTGCATCCTTTGCATAATCGATGGGGTCATTGGGATCGCCAGGAATGTTGTCGCCCATACTACCGGATCGGTCGATGACCAAAACCACTTCTTGTGGTTGTGGTGGCGGATTACCCACAATTTCCAAAGTCACGTCAAACTGATTACAAACCGTAGCGTTCTCTACCACTACTTTTGAGATTGTAATATCCTGTGCGAATAGACTAAATGAAGGGACAGAAAGTACCACAAAAAGCAAGGCTCTTGTGAATGTTCCCCTAACGTTTTCTTGAATGCGTAAAAAATGTTTCATAGAATGGGTTTTAGGTTGGAAACCTATATGTTTTGCTCCTATATATTATTCTTCAGTTGGATCAGCGAGATAAACGCTTAAAACAGTCGTGGCAGCTTCCTTACAGTTGGAGGACACTGCACTAACTTCAATACAGCTCCATTTTCCGTAATCGTTATTTGAGGGAGCTTCAACCATAACTTTAAAGGAGTAAGTTTGGCCTGGTAAGAGTTCAACCATATTATTGGAGAGCGATTTGGACTCTGAACTCAAAAGATGATTGGCCAAGGAAACATTTGGGGAAGTTTTTTGGTAGGTATCATTATTGCATGCCGTTGGCAAGAACTTTGTAGCAATGGTGTAGGTATTTTTAGCAGAAGACTGATTCTTCAAAACCAAATTAAAGACAGCTCCATCTTCATCTGCAGACTTAAAATTTCGGTTCTTCTCTACTTGGAGCACTGTGTTACAGTTCTGTGAAAAGACGCTAGCAGTGGTTAATGCTAAAGCGCAGAATAGCGTTAAAGTCAAAGACTTTTTGTACTTCTTATGCATGACTAATCGGGTTTTTAGTTGTTTAATAGAAATAGCCCCAACTGCGATTTCTGACCCAAATATACGTAGGAAAATACGTAACGGATTGTTTGAATAACAAGAATTAGTTGAATGGCAAAAAAAACTCGTTTAAGTGCAGAAAACAGCTATTTTTTTCATTCAAATTGTAGGAATGTTTATACGTATAAACACGTACAAACCTTATTTTTAAATATTTGACAGGGATTTTTATTGTAAGAAATGAAAAGATTTTTTAGATACAAAAACCCTATCAAACAAATGACACAAACCCTATCTTTGCAATCCATTTTTTGATTTAAGCCGCATGTCATTAGAGACTGAAATACAACGCAGAAGAACCTTCGGAATCATTTCCCATCCCGATGCCGGAAAAACAACCCTAACGGAAAAGCTTTTGCTTTTTGGTGGTGCCATTCAGGAAGCTGGTGCCGTAAAAAGCAATAAAATTAAAAAAGGGGCCACTAGCGATTTCATGGAGATTGAAAGGCAGCGGGGAATTTCGGTAGCCACTTCGGTCCTTGCCTTTGAATACAATGGTACAAAAATCAACATCTTGGATACTCCCGGGCACAAGGATTTTGCAGAAGATACCTTCAGGACCCTTACCGCCGTTGATAGCGTTATTGTAGTAATCGATGTGGCCAAAGGGGTGGAGGAACAGACTGAAAAATTGGTGGAAGTCTGCCGCATGCGGAACATCCCCATCATCGTGTTTATCAACAAACTGGATCGGGAGGGAAAAGACGCCTTCGACCTTCTGGACGAGATTGAACAAAAATTGCAACTGAAAGTGACGCCCCTCTCCTTCCCTATTGGGATGGGATACGACTTCAAGGGCATTTACAACCTATGGGAGCAGAACGTGAACCTTTTCAGTGGTGACAGCAGAAAAAACATTGAGGAAACCATAAAAATAGACGACCTGCAGTCAAATGATTTGGACAAATTGGTGGGTGAGAAAGCGGCAGAAAGACTTAGGGACGAATTGGAATTGGTTCATGAAGTGTATCCTGATTTTGACCGTCAGGAATACTTAGATGGAAATCTACAACCTGTATTCTTTGGTTCGGCACTGAACAATTTTGGTGTTCGGGAATTGTTGGATT
Source organism: Flavobacteriaceae bacterium UBA6268 (assembly GCA_002440705.1). Lineage (GTDB taxonomy): Bacteria > Bacteroidota > Bacteroidia > Flavobacteriales > Flavobacteriaceae > DJVA01. Next base: position 10,081 of record DJVA01000095.1, read on the forward strand.
GTTTCGTTAAAGTAGCACCGCAACCACGCCCCAAGGAAAGTTCTACCCGTTTGGTAGTACCGGAAGAAAAAGCATTTTCGGGTTTTGTCTTTAAGATCCATGCCAATATGGACCCAAAGCATAGAGACCGTTTGGCCTTTGTAAAAATTGTTTCAGGTACTTTTGAAAGGAACACTCCTTACCTACACGTTCGTCTTGGAAAAAACATGAAGTTCTCTAGCCCCAATGCCTTTTTTGCAGAAAAGAAGGAGGTGGTGGACATTTCCTTTCCTGGCGATATTGTAGGGTTACACGATACAGGGAATTTTAAGATTGGTGACACTCTTACCGAAGGCGAACAAATGCAATACAAAGGTATTCCGAGCTTTTCTCCTGAACATTTTAAATACATCAACAATGCCGATCCCATGAAAAGCAAGCAATTGGAGAAAGGGATTGACCAATTGATGGATGAAGGTGTGGCCCAATTATTTACCCTGGAACTCAATGGGCGAAAAGTCATCGGTACAGTAGGAGCACTTCAGTTTGAGGTAATCCAATACCGATTGGAACACGAGTATGGTGCCAAATGTTCCTATGAAAACCTAAATGTCCACAAAGCTTGTTGGGTAGATCCCAAAGATCCAAAAAGTGAAGAATTTGCAGACTTCAAAAGGGTAAAATCTAAGTTTTTGGCTAAAGACAAACGTGGACAGTTGGTGTTCTTCGCCGACTCTGCTTTTACTTTGCAGATGACCCAACAAAAGTATCCAAACATTCATTTTCACTTTGTGAGCGAATTTGAAAAAGTGAATAAAAAAGCCGCTCTTTAAGCGGCTTTGGTTTTCTAAGCTTCCCCTGTGGGCCCGAAGTTAATGGGAATATGGGGCTGCTGGTAATCCTTGATTTCTCCGTGATTTGCTTCAAATCGGGAAACGTTGTCCCCCAATGCCTTTAAAAAACGCTTTGCATGTTGTGGGGTAAGCACGATTCTTGATTTTACCTTGCTTTTGGGAACTCCCGGCATGATGGTAATGAAATCGATTACAAATTCGCTTTGCGAATGATTGATGATGGCCAGATTGCTATAAATTCCCTGTGCAACTGCTTCATCCAACTCAATATTGATTTGGCCTTGCTTGGCCTTTTTATCTTCTGCCATAACATTTGTTTTTATACAATTTGCGCTCCTGTAAGGAGCGCAAATTGATCAGAATATTAATTGAAATTGACTTCTTGTTTGGCCCGGGTCATCTCCTCCAATTCTTCCTTGGATCCTACAATAATTGTATCGTAACGGCGCATACCGGTTCCGGCCGGAATCTTATGCCCTACAATGACATTTTCCTTCAAGCCTTCCAAATCGTCAACTTTACCGCTAACCGCAGCTTCATTGAGTACTTTGGTTGTTTCTTGGAAGGATGCTGCCGAAATAAAGGATTTGGTTTGAAGCGATGCCCTGGTAATTCCTTGAAGGACGGGGGTTGCTGTAGCAGGTACTGCATCCCGAGCTTCAACCAAAGCCTTGTCTTCGCGGGTCAAAATGGAATTTTCGTCGCGCAATTGGCGGGAAGTCACGATTTGGCCTTCTTTCAAATTACCCGATTCCCCGGCATTTTCAACCACTTTCATTCCAAAAATCTTGTCGTTTTCCTCAATGAAGTCGTCTTTGTGAACCAATTGGTCTTCTAGGAACAAGGTATCGCCCGGATCTACAATCTGCACTTTACGCATCATTTGGCGGACAACAACTTCAAAATGCTTGTCGTTGATTTTTACCCCTTGCAAACGGTATACTTCCTGAACTTCGTTCACCAAGTATTGTTGGACCGCGGACGGACCTTTGATGTTCAAAATATCCTCGGGAGTCACAGAACCATCAGAAAGTGGCATACCGGCACGCACATAGTCGTTTTCCTGAACCAAAATTTGATTGGACAATTTCACCAGGTATTTCTTGATCTCGCCTAATTTGGACTCTACGATGATTTCACGGTTACCACGTTTGATTTTTCCAAATGAAACCACACCGTCAATCTCACTTACCACTGCAGGGTTTGATGGGTTACGCGCTTCAAACAATTCGGTTACCCTAGGCAAACCACCTGTAATATCACCAGTTTTGGCAGATTTACGCGGAATCTTAACCAAAATCTTACCAACTTTAATCTTCTCATCATTGTCCACCATTAAGTGGGCACCCACTGGTAAGTTGTACGAGCGGATGGCCTCCCCTTTGGAATCGACGATCTGAAGGGTAGGGATCTTTCGTTTGTCGCGGGATTCGGAAATCACTTTTTCCTGAAAACCGGTTTGTTCATCAATTTCAACTTGATAGGTAATTCCTTGTTCGATATTCTCGTACTTGATCTTACCGGCAAATTCCGAAATGATTACCCCGTTGTAAGGATCCCATTGGCAAAGAACTTCGCCCCGCTTCACTTTTTGACCATCTTTTACAAATAGCGTCGATCCATAAGGAATGTTATTGACACTTAAGGTAATGCCCGTTTCTTCATCAACCAATTTAGCTTCTGTGGTTCGGGAAATAACAATATCGCTGGTTTTTCCTTCAGCATCTTCTCCTTTTACGGTTTTGAGGTCCTCCATTTCGATGCGTCCATCAAATTTCACCGCAATTTTGTTTTCTTCTGAAATGTTACCAGCAATACCTCCTACGTGGAAGGTACGTAGCGTCAACTGCGTACCAGGCTCACCAATGGACTGCGCGGCTACCACACCTACAGCTTCTCCAATCTGAACCATTTTATTGGTGGCCAGGTTTCTTCCGTAGCACTGAGCACAAATTCCTTTTTTGGCTTCGCAAGTAAGGGCTGAACGTACTTCGACCGACTCTATGGGCGATTCTTCAATTTTATCGGCAATCACATCGGTAATGTGATCTCCGGACTTAACCAACAATTCCTTGGACAATGGGTTGTACACATCATTAAGGGAAGTACGTCCTTTAATCCTTTCGGCAAGGGTCTCCACCACTTCTTCATTTTTCTTGAGGGCAGTGACTTCGATTCCTCGTAGTGTTCCACAGTCTTCGGTATTGATGATTACATCTTGGGAAACGTCTACCAATCGACGGGTCAAATAACCTGCATCGGCCGTTTTCAAAGCCGTATCCGCAAGTCCTTTTCGTGCACCGTGGGTAGAAATAAAGTATTCCAAAATGGACAATCCTTCCTTAAAGTTGGAAAGGATGGGGTTTTCAATGATCTCACCACCTCCGGAGTTGGATTTTTTCGGCTTGGCCATCAATCCACGCATACCAGTAAGCTGACGAATTTGCTCTTTAGAACCCCTCGCACCGGAATCCAACATCATATACACCGAGTTGAATCCTTGTTGGTCTTCGCGGATGCGTTTCATGGAAAGTTCCGTCAATTCAGCATTGGTTGCGGTCCAGATGTCAATTACTTGGTTGTACCGTTCGTTGTTGGTAATCAATCCCATGTTATAATTCGCAATAATGCTATCTACCTGAGCATTGGCAGCTTCGATGAGGCCTTTCTTTTCTTCAGGAATGATGATATCGCCCAAACTAAAGGACAGTCCTCCTTCAAAGGCGAATTTGTATCCAAGGTGCTTGATTTCATCCAAAAACGCAGACGCCGCAGGAACTGAGGTTTTGGTAAGAATGTTACCTATAATATCCCGAAGCGATTTTTTGGTCAATACTTCATTGATGAATCCTGCTTTTTCAGGAACACTATCATTGAAAATCACACGACCAACCGTGGTGGTAATAATTTTGGTGACCAATTGATCGTTTTCGTCCAAATCTTTGGTACGCACCCGTATTTCGGCATTCAAATGGACTTTTTTCTCATTGTAGGCAATAACTACCTCTTCTGGAGAATAGAAAGTTAAGCCTTCACCTTTTACCAGATGATCGGAAGTAGATTTGCGCAATTTGGTCAAGTAATACAATCCCAAAACCATGTCCTGTGAAGGTACTGCAATAGGCGAACCGTTGGCAGGGTTAAGGATATTGTGCGAGGCCAACATCAACAATTGAGCTTCCAAAATGGCCTCGGGGCCCAAAGGCAAATGCACCGCCATCTGGTCACCATCAAAGTCGGCGTTGAAGGCCGTACAGACCAAGGGGTGAAGCTGAATAGCTTTACCTTCAATCAACTTAGGTTGAAAGGCCTGGATACCCAAACGGTGCAATGTGGGGGCACGGTTCAATAACACTGGATGTCCTTTCAAAACATTTTCCAGAATATCCCATACAACCGGCTCCTTCTTGTCGATAATTTTCTTGGCCGATTTTACTGTTTTTACAATACCACGCTCGATCAATTTACGAATCACGAAAGGTTTGTAAAGCTCAGCGGCCATGTCTTTGGGAAGACCACATTCGTACAATTTCAATTCAGGACCTACAACAATTACGGAACGAGCAGAATAATCCACACGTTTACCAAGTAGGTTTTGACGGAAACGTCCTTGTTTCCCTTTCAATGAATCGGAAAGGGATTTCAACGGACGGTTGCTATCGGTTTTTACTGCTGAAGATTTTCTTGTATTGTCGAACAAGGAATCAACAGACTCCTGAAGCATACGCTTCTCGTTACGCAAGATTACTTCTGGGGCTTTGATTTCCATCAAACGCTTCAGACGATTGTTGCGGATAATCACACGCCGATACAGGTCGTTCAAATCGGAAGTGGCAAAACGTCCACCATCCAATGGCACCAAAGGACGCAATTCAGGCGGGATCACTGGGACCACTTTCATGATCATCCATTCGGGCTTGTTCTCACGGTTCTGAGTTGCTTCCCGGAACGATTCCACTACCTGTAAGCGTTTTAAGGCTTCCGTTTTACGTTGCTTGGATGTTTCATGATTGGCTTTATGGCGCAATTCAAACGAAAGCGCATCCAAATCAATTCGCTGAAGCAATTCAATCAAGCATTCCGCACCCATTTTAGCGATAAACTTGTTAGGGTCGCTATCATCCAAGTATTGATTTTCCTGAGGAAGGGAATCGAGTATATTCAAATATTCTTCTTCGGTAAGGAAATCCATTTTTTGAACCGCTTCTCCTTCTTCATTTTTGGCATTACCAGGTTGGATGACCACGTACCTTTCGTAGTAAATGATCATGTCCAACTTCTTTGAAGGAAGTCCTAAAAGGTACCCTATTTTATTTGGTAACGAACGGAAGTACCAGATATGGGCTACAGGCACCACTAGGTTGATGTGTCCCACACGGTCGCGACGCACCTTCTTTTCGGTTACTTCTACACCACATCGATCGCAAACGATCCCTTTGTAGCGAATCCGCTTGTATTTCCCACAGGCGCACTCGTAATCCTTTACAGGACCAAAAATACGCTCACAGAAAAGACCGTCACGCTCTGGTTTGTGCGTACGGTAATTGATAGTTTCGGGCTTGAGTACTTCTCCCCTAGACTCGGCCAGAATCGATTCGGGTGAAGCCAACCCAATCGAAATCTTATTAAATTTCTGTACTGTGTTTTCTTTATTTCTTGACATAATGCTGAAAATATTCTGTTGTTTTGCTGCTATGGGATCCTATCCCAAAATCGAATCTACCAAAGGCAGATTTACTCTTCTAATCGTATATCCAATCCAAGACCCTTCAGTTCGTGCATCAACACATTGAAGGATTCTGGGATTCCCGGATCCGGCATGGACTCACCTTTCACAATGGATTCATAGGTTTTGGCTCTACCAATGACATCATCCGATTTTACGGTCAAAATTTCACGAAGGGTACTGGAAGCTCCATACGCCTCGAGTGCCCAAACTTCCATTTCCCCAAAACGCTGGCCACCAAACTGGGCTTTACCACCCAATGGCTGTTGCGTAATAAGAGAGTATGGACCGATAGAACGGGCATGCATCTTGTCGTCCACCATGTGGCCTAACTTCAGCATGTAAATAACCCCAACGGTTGCCGCTTGGTCGAATCGCTCGCCGGTGCCACCATCGTAAAGGTAGGTGTGTCCATATTGAGGGATTCCAGCTTTGTCGGTAAGTTCGTTGATCTGGTCCAACGTAGCCCCATCAAAAATGGGGGTCGCATACTTTTGACCCAATTTCTGGCCTGCCCAACCCAAAACGGTTTCATAAATTTGACCGATGTTCATTCGGGAAGGTACCCCAAGCGGGTTCAAAACGATGTCTACTGGGGTTCCATCTTCCAAGAAAGGCATGTCCTCCTCACGAACAATTCGGGCTACAATACCCTTATTTCCGTGGCGTCCAGCCATTTTATCACCTACTTTTAGCTTACGCTTTTTGGCAATGTATACCTTGGCAAGTTTTAAGATCCCTGCTGGAAGTTCGTCCCCAACAGAGATGGTAAACTTTTCACGGCGCAGGTTTCCTTGCAAATCGTTTTCCTTGATTTTGTAGTTGTGCATCAACTCGCGCACCAACTCATTGGTTTTGTCGTCCGTAGTCCATGCAGCACCCACCAAGTGTGTGTAGTCATCTACTGCGGTCAACATTTTAAGGGTAAATTTCTTTCCTTTTGGAAAAACAATTTCACCCAAATCATTGGCCACACCTTGAGCGGTTTTTCCGCCTACGATGGCAAACAACTTTTCTACAAGGATGTCCTTAAGTTCTTGGAATTTACTTTCGTATTTCAATTCCAATTCGGCAATATCCTCCTTATCCTTGGCACGCTTACGCTTGTCCTTAATGGCGCGGGAGAACAATTTTTTGTCGATGACCACCCCACTCAATGATGGGGAAGCCTTCAGGGAGGCATCTTTTACATCGCCTGCCTTGTCTCCAAAAATAGCACGAAGCAGTTTTTCTTCAGGAGTTGGGTCACTTTCTCCTTTTGGGGTAATTTTTCCTATAAGGATGTCGCCTGGTTTTACTTCAGCACCAATACGAATCATTCCGTTCTCATCCAAATCCTTGGTCGCTTCCTCAGAGACGTTTGGAATATCATTGGTCAATTCCTCGTTACCCAATTTGGTATCACGAACATCCAAGGAATATTCGTCGATATGAATGGAAGTAAAGATATCTTCGCGAACCACTTTTTCGGAAATCACGATCGCATCCTCAAAGTTGTAACCTTTCCAGGGCATGAAAGCAACCTTCATGTTTCGGCCTAAGGCCAACTCGCCACTAGCCGTAGCATAACCTTGGCACAATACCTGTCCTTTCACCACTCGGTCACCCTTTTTCACAATGGGTTTAAGGTTGATACAGGTGCTTTGGTTGGTCTTACGGAACTTAATGAGTTCATAGGTTTTTGAATCGCCATCAAAACTTACCATGCGATCTTCATCATCGCGGTCGTATTTGATAATAATTTTGTCGGCATCCACATACTCTACCACACCATCGCCTTCCGCATTGATCAATACACGGGAATCGGAAGCAACCTGTCGTTCCAGTCCGGTTCCCACAATTGGAGCATCTGCCCGCAACAATGGTACCGCTTGGCGCATCATGTTCGATCCCATCAAGGCACGGTTGGCATCGTCATGCTCCAAGAAAGGAATCAACGAAGCCGAAATAGAGGCAATCTGGTTGGGTGCTACGTCGGCGTAGTTTACCTGGGCCGGATCCACCACTGGAAAGTCCCCTTCCATACGTGCAATAACACGATCAGTATCGATGGTTCCATCATCCTTCAATGGGATATTGGCTTGAGCAATAAGCGTTTCCTCTTCTTCTTCTGCCGATAGGTATACAGCAGGGTTTTTGATATCGATTTTACCATTCTCCACCTTGCGGTAAGGAGTTTCGATGAATCCGAGGTTGTTCACTTTTGCGAAAACTGAAAGGGAAGAAATCAAACCAATGTTTGGTCCTTCAGGGGTTTCGATGGGGCACAAACGCCCATAATGGGTATAGTGTACGTCACGCACCTCAAAGCCGGCACGTTCTCGGGATAGCCCTCCAGGTCCCAAAGCTGACAAACGACGTTTATGCGTAATTTCGGCCAAGGGGTTGGTTTGGTCCATGAATTGGGATAACTGGTTGGTTCCAAAGAAAGAGTTGATCACGGAAGACAGGGTCTTAGCGTTGATCAAATCGATGGGCGTAAACACTTCGTTGTCACGAACATTCATACGCTCGCGGATGGTGCGGGCCATACGGGCCAATCCCACTCCAAACTGTTGCGAGAGTTGCTCACCAACGGTACGAACACGACGGTTGCTTAAGTGGTCAATGTCATCGATCTCGGCTTTGGAGTTGATGAGTTCGATCAAATATTTTACAATGGTAATGATGTCTTCTTTGGTAAGCACTTGCTTTTCCATTTCGATATCAAGACCCAGTTTTTTGTTCATTCGGTAGCGTCCAACCTCACCCAAGTTGTAACGTTGGTCGCTGAAGAACAATTTGTGGATGATCCCACGGGCTGTTTCCTCATCGGGTGGTTCGGCATTACGCAATTGTCTATAAATATGTTCTACCGCTTCTTTTTCGGAATTGGTTGGATCCTTTTGAAGCGTATTGTGAATGATTGCGTAATCGGCCTGCAAGTTATCTTCTTTGTGAAGCAGGATGGTTTTGGTTCCGGAGTCCACAATTTCATCCAGGTGTTCCTTTTCCAAAACCGTGTCACGATCCAAAATGATTTCGTTACGCTCAATGGAAACCACTTCCCCGGTATCTTCATCCACAAAGTCTTCGTGCCATGTTTTCAGCACGCGGGCGGCCAGTTTGCGTCCCAAATATTTTTTCAATCCGGTTTTACTGGCCTTGACCTCTTCTGCAAGATCGAAGATTTCCAAAATGTCCTTATCCCTTTCGAAGCCGATGGCGCGGAACAACGTGGTTACCGGTAATTTTTTCTTACGATCGATGTAAGCATACATCACGCTATTGATATCGGTCGCGAATTCAATCCATGATCCTTTGAAGGGGATTACCCTTGCAGAGTACAATTTGGTACCATTGGCGTGGAACGATTGTCCAAAGAAGACACCGGGCGAACGGTGCAACTGTGAAACCACAACGCGTTCTGCCCCATTGATTACAAAAGTACCACTGGGTGTCATGTAGGGGATGGTACCCAAATACACATCCTGAACGATGGTTTCAAAATCTTCGTGTTCTTCGTCGGTACAGTACAACTTCAAACGGGCCTTCAAAGGAACGCTGTACGTAAGTCCCCGCTCGATACACTCTTGAATGGAGTATCTTGGGGGATCGATGAAGTAATCCAAAAATTCTAGTACGAACTGGTTACGAGTATCAGTGATTGGGAAATTTTCCATGAAGGTTTTGTACAGACCTTCGTTGCCTCTTTCTTCTGATTTGGTTTCCAATTGGAAGAAATCTTGGAAGGATTGGATTTGGATGTCCAAAAAGTCGGGGTAATCCGGCTTGTTTTTTACAGAAGAAAAATTCAATCTTTCAGTTTGCGTTGCTGACATCTATGGATGGAATTTTATATTAAAAACTAGGGTTTTGCGTACTTCAAAAATGAAAAACCTTTATATACGCAAAATGGTTTAGGTCTTAACCGCCTGGGCAAAGACCTAAACCTTAAGGTTTGGAGTTGAGGAGCTTATTTAAGCTCAACCTCAGCTCCGGCTTCTTCTAACTGAGCTTTAAGGGCTTCAGCTTCGTCTTTAGCAACACCTTCCTTAATTGGAGATGGAGCGTTATCCACTAGATCCTTAGCTTCTTTAAGGCCAGCACCGGTCAATTCCTTAACCAATTTTACTACAGCCAATTTAGAAGCACCAGCGGCTTTAAGGATCACGTCGAATTCAGACTTTTCTTCGGCGGCTTCACCACCTCCAGCAGCAGGACCAGCGGCTACTGCAACAGCTGCAGCAGCAGGCTCGATGCCATACTCCTCTTTCAATATCGTAGCTAACTCGTTAACTTCTTTTACGGTTAGGTTAACCAATTGTTCTGCGAAATCTTTTAAATCTGCCATTTTTCTATCGTTTTAAGTGTATTATTTTTAAGTTTTAATTAGTGCAAAAATTTATTTTACCCCTCTCTTTCGGAAAGGGTTTTGACAATGCCTGCAATAGTGCCACCACTGCTCTTAAGTGCCGAGATCACATTTTTGGCAGGTGATTGAAGCAAGGCGATGATGTCTCCAATCAATTCTTCCCTGGACTTAATGTCTACAAGGGCATCCAATTGGTTGTCACCAATGTATATGGCTTCTTCGATGAAAGCTCCTTTAAGTATAGGCTTATCAGATTTTTTTCTGAATTCCTTAATTACCTTGGCAGGAGCGTTTCCTGTTTCAGCAATCATTAAGGAAGTATTGCCCTTAAGAACCGTGGATAATTCGCCAAAGTTCTTTTCAGAGTTTTCCATCGCTTTGGCCAACAAGGTGTTTTTCACCACATTGAGCTTCACTCCTGCTTTAAAACAAGCACGACGTAAGTTTGAAGTGGCTGATGCATCCAAGCCTGAAATATCTGCCAAATAGATATTGGCATTATCCGCAAGCTGTGCAGTCAACTGTTCAATAACCGATGATTTTTCTTCTCTAGTCATAATTTACAATATTACTGCTCAGCGTAGCGTTTGGAGTCTATTTCAATGCTAGGACTCATGGTACTAGACATGTGAATGCTTTTAATATACACTCCTTTTGCAGCTTGAGGCTTCAATTTTACAAGCGTTGACAATAATTCTTTGGCGTTTCCGGCAATCTTATCGGCTTCGAAAGACGCCTTTCCAATTGCGGCATGAACGATACCGGTTTTATCGACCTTAAAATCGATCTTACCAGCTTTCACATCAGAAACAGCTTTAGCGACGTCCATGGTAACAGTACCAGTCTTCGGGTTTGGCATCAAGCCTCGAGGCCCAAGGATTCTTCCTAAAGGTCCCAATTTACCCATCACACTAGGCATGGTTACAATAACGTCGACGTCGGTCCAACCTCCTTTAATTTTGTCGAGGTACTCATCCAACCCAACATAATCGGCCCCTGCTTCCTTGGCTTCGGCTTCCTTATCGGGAGTTACCAAAGCAAGTACTTTAACGTCTTTACCCGTACCATGGGGAAGGGTTACTACCCCTCGTACCATTTGGTTGGCTTTTCGGGGATCGACGTTAAGACGTACAGCAAGGTCTACAGATGCATCAAACTTTACGTTGGTGATTTCTTTGACTAAAGCAGAAGCTTCATTCACCGTGTAGGTTTTATTGGGCTCCATTTTGCCCACAGCTTCTTTTTGCTTTTTAGTTAATCTTGCCATTTTTTAGATTCTTTTCTTGATTAAAATGGTGCGTCACCTTTAATTTTAACTCCCATTGAACGCGCTGTACCTGCTACCATTTTCATGGCAGACTCAACGGTAAAGGCATTCAGGTCCGGCATCTTGTCTTCAGCAATCGCTTTTACTTGATCCCAGGAAATGGTCGCTACTTTTTTAACATGGGGCTCCCCAGATCCTTTTTTGACCTTGGCAGCTTCGAGGATTTGTACCGCAGCCGGCGGGGTCTTAATGACAAAGTCGAACGACTTGTCCTTATAGACCGTAATCGCAACTGGCAATACTTTTCCCTGTTTGTCCTGTGTTCTAGCATTGAATTGCTTACAGAACTCCATGATGTT
>DJVA01000046.1 GCA_002440705.1 Flavobacteriaceae bacterium UBA6268
TGGGAAAAAATTGCTATGAAAAAGAAAAATTATCGCTTTTGAGGAAAGCGACATTCAAATATAGGTAAAAAAATATTAAAAAGGGGGATTTTAGGAAAACATATCCTTCACCTTCTCAAAAAACGATTTATCCTCTTTTTCGGGCTTGGGAATGAAGTGCTCGTCGTTCTTCATTTTTTCAAAGAATTCCCGTTGTTCTTTCGACAAAGCTTTTGGAGTCCAAACATTTACATGAACCAACAAGTCCCCCGTTCCATAGCCATTGATACTCGGAATCCCTTTATTTCGGAGTCGCAATATCTTTCCACTTTGCGTTCCAGAATCTATTTTGATACGTACTTTACCGGAAACCGTATCGATCTCCTTGGAGGTTCCCAAGGCTGCTTCAGAAAAACTGATGTACAGATCGTAATGCAAATTATCGCCTTCCCTTTGCAGGTGAGGATGGGGTTCCACCTCAATAACCACTAGCAAATCGCCACTAATTCCATTGCCAGGGGCCTCGTTTCCTTTTCCGGAAACCTTCAGCTGCATGCCATCAACCACTCCCGGAGGTATTTTGATAGACACCGTTTCGTCCGTAGCAACCATCCCATCGGAGTCGGCATTGGCCGGTTTTTGATCGATGATTTGGCCCGCACCCCTACAAGTGCCACATGTGGTGGAAGTTTGCATACGCCCCAGAATGGTATTCTGGATTTTGGTTACTTGCCCCATGCCATTGCATGTGGGGCAGGTTTTATAGGTGGTGCCAGCAGCTTGCTTTTTACGCTTTACTTTGAGTTTCTTTTCCACTCCATGGGCGATTTCATCCAAGGTAAGTTTTACACGAATGCGCAAGTTGCTCCCTTTAACCCGGCGTTGGCCGCCACCGCCAAAACCACCAAAACCGCCAAAACTTCCTCCAAAAGCACTTCCGAAGATATCACCAAACTGACTGAAAATATCTTCCATATTCATTCCGCCACCGCCAAATCCTGCTCCTTCAAAGGCTTGGTGGCCGTACTGGTCGTATCGGGCCCTTTTATCGGGATCGCTTAGGACTTCATAAGCTTCAGCCGCTTTCTTGAATAGCTCTTCGGCTTTGGCATCGCCTGGATTTTTGTCTGGGTGGTATTCTATGGCTTTTTTCCGGTAGGCCTTTTTGATCTCGGCCGCCGTAGCATTTTTGGAAACTCCCAATATTTCGTAGTAATCTTCCTTCATCTTACTGTCCGGTTACAACTTTAGGATACCGAATGATTTTTTCGCCCAGTTGGTATCCTTTTTCCAATACATCCACAATTTTCCCCTTTAAGTCGTCGGATGGTGCGGGAATTTGGGTCACAGCTTCATGCAATTCCGAATCAAAGTCATCCCCTGCCTGCGTAACCACAACTTCCAATCCTTTTTGGCGGAGGGTTTCCTTTAACTTTTGATGAATCAATTCCACGCCCTTGAAGAGGGTATCTTCTTCACTTTTTTCAATTTCCTTTAGTGCCCGCTCAAAATCGTCCAAAATAGGCAACAAAGACACCATGACGTCCTGACTCGCTGTTTTGAACAATTCCAAACGTTCCTTCCCCGTGCGTCTTTTGTAATTTTCGAATTCGGCAAAAAGCCTCAAATAACGGTCCTTTTCCTTTTCCATTTCATCTTGCAGCAATTCCAGCGGACTGGGTTCGGGCAGCTCATTCTTTTCATTTTTTTGGGTAGCATTGGGCGCTTGGGGAGCTTCCTCGGCTACCGCCACTTTTTCCTTGTTCTTCTTGCTCATGGGTTTGTCTCTTAATCGTTTTCAAGGTAGCAAAAGTACTGCCATTTGAAAGAAAATGTCAAAATGTCACTACATAATTTTAGTACAATTTTAAGATGAAATAATTTTGATGAAATTATTTTTGTGGTTTAACTGAAACAAACACTACCATGAAAAAAAGAATCATTCAAATAAACCTATTCACCTTGGCCCTTTTGGCCCTGATTTCGTGCAAGAACACCGAAAATGAAGCCGAAACGGGCGAAGCCCAAGCTGTGGCCGAGGCATCAGAAATGTCGGTGACCTTCAACGTAAACACAGAGAACTCGGTCATCAAGTGGTCCGGCTCCAAACCCACTGGAACGCACACCGGTACTGTAATGCTCTCCGATGGAGCCGTTACAGTAAAAGACGGAAAGATAGAAGCTGGAAAATTTACCATCGACATGAATACCATTACCGATACCGATTTGGAAGGCGGCATGAAAGATAACCTGGAGGCTCACCTTAAAGGAACCGCAGAAGGAAAAGAGGGAGACTTTTTCAATGTAAATGAATTCCCTACTGCCACCTTCGAACTTACCGGAATCCAGGAAGTTGATGGCAAAACGATGATGGAGGGCAACCTTACCTTAAAAGGAACTACCAATCATATCAGCTTTCCAGCAACCGTGAAAGTAGGCGAAGATTCTGTTGGTATCGAAAGTGAAACCTTTTCCATCGACCGCACCAAGTGGGGCGTGAATTTTGGTTCCAAGTCCGTTTTCGACAACTTGGGTGACAAATTCATCAACGACAATATCGATTTGACCTTTGTCCTAATGGCAAAGAAAAACTAATACCCAGTGAATTGGGACTTTTTGTGGAGGCGGCCTTTGGCCGCCCCCACTTTTTTACCCCAACAAATCCTCTAGGGCATTTTCCAGGTTCACAAAATGGAAACGGTACCCAGCATCCAATAACTTTTCGGAGGCCACCAACTGACTTTCCAGTGCGATGTCGGCCATTTCCCCAAGAATCAACCGCAAAAACCATTTGGGTATATTGGGCAACCAAATATTTTTTTGGTACTGCTGCGCAAGCAATAAGGTCATCTTTTTATTGGTAACCGGGTTGGGCGATACTGCATTGAACACACCCTCCAGTTGGTGTTGGAGCAGGTGTAGGTAGATTCCTGCGATGTCCGAAATGTGAATCCAGGATTGCCATTGTTCGCCGGTACCCAATGCAGCTCCCAAGCCCATTTTAATTGGCTTGAGCATTTTGGGCAAGGCCCCGTCATCCTTAGAAAGGACAATACCTGTACGTACCTTGGTCACTTTTATCCCCAAACCCTCAAAAGCATCAGCTGCTGCTTCCCATTGTACCACCACCGCTCCCAAAAAATGCTCCGAAATGGCGGTTTCATTTTCGTGGTACAACTGTACCAGCGAACTCGGATAGATGCTGATACCACTTGCTGAAATATAGTGCAAAACCTGATGCCTGTTTTGTTGGAGCGCTTGATGAAGAGCCCTAGCGGTTTCAATACGGCTTTGTAGTAGGACCTTTTTGTAACGCGACGTCCATCTTTTGGTAATGGATGCTCCTGCCAGATTAATAATTGCCGAAACTCCTTCCAAAGCTTCTGCATCCAGAATGCCTTTCTTAGGGTTCCAAAAAAAACCACGGCACCCCTCTTTTTCTTCGATCTTTTCCTTTTGGGTAGTAAGGTAGTGCACTTCGATGCCTGCTTCTCGACATTCCGCAACCAAAGCTTTGCCAATCAATCCGGTTGCACCGGCAATCAATAATTTCATCTTGCAACGATTTCCATAAAGTTACGACGAATCCCCAAAAAATACACGACCCTTAACGGAACCTTAGGGTTTTGGGCAATCATGGTTTTACAGATCGAAGCATTTCACGTTTTCCAGGTGGGCCAGGAAGTCGACTCACTTCAAAACCTACTGCCTGCATAGCCCTACGCACGCTCCCTTTTGCCGCATAAGTGACCAACATGCCTTTGGGCTTTAAAGCCTTGAACATTTTGGCAAACACTTTCTCCGTCCACAGCTCGGGTTGCACACGGGCTCCAAACGCATCAAAATAGACAAGATCGTACAGGGCCACCCCATCGATCTCCAAAAAGTTTTTTTGCTGTTTTGTGAGGGTAAAATTTGAGGAAATCTGACACGGGACTTCCCAAGGTGTGGTGTGTAAGCTGTGCAACATCGGTTGGGGAACATTCAAGAGTTTAGCATAGTTTAATTGAAAAACCTCCTCAGGGGCTATAGGGTAGGCTTCGACCCCCGTGTAGTTCAATTGCAGGTTGTTCCCTTCGGCAAATTGTTGGGATAACAGTGCGTTAAGTCCGGTTCCAAATCCAATTTCCAAAAGGGCAATCACGGAGGGATTGTTAGTCTTTTGGTAATGGCGAAGTCCCTGTGCTATAAAAACATGAAGGGCCTCTTGAATGGCCCCATGTTTGGAATGATAGTGTTCGTTCCACTCCGGGAGGTAGATGGTAACAGACCCATCTCCCGTTGTGAGAAATTGGCGTTTCACCCTATTGCTTTTCAGGGATCAGTACTCCCGAAGACAAAAAGGCGAAGGTTTTTTCGGGTTCGGTAATGGCATCGATTTCTTCCTGGGTCTTCCCAGCATCTTTGGCAAAATGTTTCAAATCTTCCACAGAAGTCTCTTCCACATAGGCTTTGCCTTCAACAATTACTTCTTGCCCTGCTATGTCTTTCGGCATAAAAAAAGCATAGTCCTTGAACTTTACAAACGATTCGGCCTCTCCCAAATCCAACCGCATCCAGCAGCCCTTGGCCTGGCATACACTGTTTACCTTGGACGTAAATTTTACATCCACCGTATCTCCTAGGTGCATAGAGGCATACTTGGCCTTCATCTCGTCCATGGTTATTACATTGGCGTCGTCAATTTTATCGCCGAAACTTTGGTATTGAGGGGCTTGCATTTCATCGGGAGTCGCTTCCGCGGTAACATCGGTCGATTCTGTAGTATTTTTACATGCCACCAAAAGCACAGCAAAAACGAAGAGGTATGAAAGATTTTTCATGGTCGTACTGGATTTAAATTTACAGCTTCAAATTTCAGGAATTTTATTCTTTTTTTGGGTTTTAAATGGCCATTTTTTTGCCTAATTTTGAAATCTAAACACAACACATGAGCCTTACCACATCCCATTCCCTGAAAATTGAGAAATGTGCCACTTCCCGAATTGGGCAGGTAAATTTCGATCAATTGGTCTTCGGAACCACCTTTACCGATCACCTATTTGAATGCGATTTCAAGAACGGAGCCTGGGGACAGCCCACTATCAAACCGTATGGTCCCATTTCCTTGGATCCCTCTGCCAAGGTATTTCATTATGGCCAAGCGGTTTTTGAAGGCATGAAGGCTTATAAGGATGCCGAAGGCTCCGTGTTTTTGTTCCGCCCCCTGGAAAATGCCCGGCGCATCAACAAGTCGTCCAAACGGTTGGCGATTCCTGAATTTCCGGAAGAACTGTTCATGGAAGCCCTGGAACAATTGTTGAAATTGGACCGCGATTGGGTACCTTCCAAAAGCGACAGTTCGCTCTACATCCGTCCCTTTGTCATTGCTACGGAGCCCTGTGTTTCAGCTTCGGCATCCAATGCCTACAAATTTATGATCATCATGTCTCCCGTCAATGCCTATTATGCCGGAACTTTGAAGGTACAGATTGCCGAAAAATACAGCCGTGCCGTCGATGGCGGGGTGGGCTTTGCCAAGGCGGCCGGGAACTATGCCGCACAGTTTTATCCTACCAACCTCGCTAAGGAAGCAGGATTCCAGCAGGTAATTTGGACCGATTCCCACGAACATAAATACCTCGAGGAAGCCGGAACCATGAATGTGTTTTTTCGCATAAAAGACACCCTCATCACGGCACCAACCAGCGAACGGATCCTGGATGGCGTTACCCGGAAGAGCTTAATCGATTTGGCCAAACACCGCGGACTTTCCGTGGAAGTGCGGCCCATTTCCGTCGATGAAATTCTGGAGGCACACCACCAAGGCAATCTTATGGAGGTCTTCGGTTCCGGTACGGCAGCGGTCATAAGCCAAGTTACCGCATTCAGTTACCGAGGCACGGTCTACAACCTTCCAGAGTTGGAAAACAGTTATGCAATGTCCTTGAAGAAAGCCATGTTCGACATCCAATACAACAGGGCCGAGGATCCTTTTGGATGGCGGTATCCTGTGGTTTGATTAGGAATTTAGAATCGTTTCGATATCGGGTTTGAAGTAGTTGGGCCCTTTAAGCACTTTGCCATCTTCGCGGTAAATGGGTTTGCCATCGGCACCCAATTTGCTCATATTGCTGCGCTGGATTTCTTCGAACACCTCCTCTATTTTGTGTTGCAGGCCGTGTTCTAAAATAGTCCCACATAAAATATAGAGCATATCCCCCAACGCATCGGCCACTTCGACTAAGTCATTGTTATTGGCCGCTTCCAAGTATTCTTCATTTTCCTCGCGCATGAGTTTGTAACGCAAAAGGTTTTTGGCTTCGCCCAATTGCGCGGTTGGGGTTTCCTCGATTCCCAATCCAAAGGCGGTGTGAAAGGCATGTACGGCGGCAAGTTTGTTTTTCATGAAGGCAGTTAATTTTTGAAATTTTGATTGTACTTTTGTGCCCTAAAACTACAACATTTTATGTTCACCACCGGTCAGCTTGTTTTTGCCATCATCTTCATCGTAGCTTTTGTTACAGTCATGATTGTTAGCTACCGTCGCGATAAACCTACCCACAAAAAACACTTCAAAGGAAGTGTATGGATTTTGGCTGGTTTTATAGTATTCGTACTGCTGCTTTTGGCTGTAAAGCTTTATCTAAAGGATTAAAAAAGCCTCCCATTGGGAGGCTTTTTAATTACACACTTATAACCCTTACAGGTTCGAATAATTTTTACTGTAATTCAACATCTGCTCCTCAAAGGTGGCAGGTTGTTCAATGGTGAAACCGGTAATCTCACCGTTCTCATCCATGGTAGGTACCAAAACGGGGTTTACAAAACCGCTGTAAGGAGGCTGGGTAAATTGCTTGTTGCGCTCCAACACCTCCGCATGAAGGGCTTGGTCTACCTTCACTCCATAATTCTCTACCAGGTTCTTGGCGGCTTCGTAATCGCCCTCACTGGTCATACGCTGGGTTTCTTTCAACAGTTCTCCAAAAATGTCACGCAGCTTCATGTAGTCGTTGATGTTGTAATAGGTCTTGCCATCACGGGTCACTTTTTCGATCACGTTATCAGCCTGGCCTTTTTCAAAAGCCCAAGCACTCACCCACTGGCGGTTGCGCATGTGGGCTTCCTCTACATCATCGCCCAAATTCAAACGCACCAACTGTGCCATTAAGCCGTTGCGGATGTAACGGTCGTAGGCTGCCTTCCCGGTCTCTTCCCAATTATCGGTTAAGCCCAGTTCCTGAATTTTTGGATCCATCAAATAATACAGTCCAAAGAGGTCGGCACGCCCTTCCTCAATAGTGCTTTTGTAACTTTTCAAGGTTTCCTTGGGGGTTCCCACCCCTTGGTTGATCTGCCCCGAAGCATGGCCCAGCACTTCGTGCATGGCCGTGTGCAATTTACTGGACAAGGAGCCGTACTTTTCTGCACGCGCAATTTCTTCCTCGTCGTTGGCAAATTCCTTTAGGCGGTCCGAACCTGAAGCATTTTCATAAGAAGCAATGATGTTCCCCAAAGACACCGATTTACTACCGTGCTTCTGGCGGATCCAGTTGTTGTTGGGCAAATTGACCCCAATGGGTGTACTGGGGGAAGCGTCACCAGCCTCTCCTGCTACAATCACGGTTTTATAGGAAACCCCGGTTACTTTTGCTTTTTTGTGTTCCGGCATTAAAGGGGAATTGTCCTCAAACCACTGGGCTTCCTTGGAAAGCACCGCCATTTTTTGGGACATATCAAAGTCCTTGATCTGTACAATGGTTTCGTAAGACCCTTTATAGCCTTTGGGATCGTTGTACACTTCAATGAAGCCATTGATCCAATCAATATTACCATCGGTAGAAGTGGCCCAAGCTATGGCATATTGGTCCCAGGTGTGCAAATCGCCGGTTTTGTAATATGCAATCAAAAGCTCAATGGCCTTGGCTTGCTTTTCATTTTCGGCCACGCCATGGGCTTTTTCCAACCATCCAATAATTTTATCGATGGCAGCTCCGTACAAACCACCACTCTTGTACACCTGCTCTACCAATTTGCCATTCTCCTTCACCAACTTGGTATTCAGTCCAATTTCAATGGGCTCATCCTTATCTACTTTCATGGCTCCATAATACGCTTCCACCTCGGCAGTAGTTACATCGGGGCCGTAGAAATTGATGGCACTTTCCTTTACGATATCGGCATCCTTGCTCAAATTCACCTTCTTGGTATCGGCATCGCTAAAGATGGCTTCAAAAGCATCATCTTCCAAAGTAGTGCGTGTTTCAGCCAACAAACCTTGTAGGTATTCCCGATCGAAAGCCGGCTTCATTTTATCGTTGCTGTAATGGTGGTGGATTCCATTGGAAAACCACACCCTTTTTAAATAGGTTTCAAAGTTTTTCCAGTCGTCGGTGGTTTTATCACCTTGGTAATTCGCATACACATTTTCCAAGGCTTTACGAATGGCAAGGTTGTAACGGTAGTTTTGCGACCACATAATGTCGCGACCTTCCAGCCCAGCTTGGGTAAGGTAATACACTAATTTTTGTTCGTTCAGGGAAAGTTCGTCAAAACCTGGAATCTGGTACCGCAGTACCTGAATATCGGCAAATTGGTCTACCACATATTCAAAATCGTCTGTTTTTTGATCCATGGAATCCGCTACTTCCGGCTCACTCGTTTTGCCATCTCCGCAAGAAGCAAATAAAAAACCGCCTAGTGCTAAGGCGTAAAAAAATGTATGTTTCATGTTCTGGTTGTTAAAATTCGAACAAAGGTAACAAATAATCGGCTGGCAACCCATACCCATAGCGTTAAAGGACATTTTTGACTATCTTCGTAATGCAAACCAACACATCGCCTTATGAAAATCTTCAAATACCTCTTGTTCTTGTTGCTCATTGTCATCATTGCCGGTGCCGTGTATTTTGGAACCAAGGATGGCCACTTCGATGTTGCCGCTTCCAAAACCATGCAAGCTCCGGTCTCTCTGGTTTTTCAACAAGCCAACGATTACAAAAATTGGCCTGAATGGGGACCCTGGAAGGAAAACGATCCCAACATGCAGGTGCAACTCAACGAACAGACCGCAGGCGAGGGCGCATCTTATTCCTGGACCAGCGAGGAAGAAGGCGACGGTTCCATGAAAACGCTGGCCGTGGTCGAAAACGATTCCATCATTCAACAAATAACCTTCAAGACGCCTATAGGCGACAGTCAAAGTGAGGTGTACTGGAAGTTTGATGCCAAAGACCCTGGCACTACCGAAGTGACTTGGGGCATGCGGGGCGAGCAGTCCTTTATGGAAAAAGTATTTATGGCCTTCCAAAGCGATCCCTTCGATACCATGTTAAAAACGATGTTCGAAAAAGGGTTGTCCAACATGGATGAAAGGGTCCAGGAAGCAATGAATGCCTACACCATTACCTTGGATGGAGTGAAAGACTATGGCGGTGGTTACTACCTCTACACCACTGCGGCCAGCAAAATAGACCAGTTGAGTGAGAAAATGGGCCCTATGTTGGGAAAAGTCTATGGCTTTGCACAACAAAACCACATTACTATGGCGGGCGCCCCTTTTACATTGTACAACCAATGGGACGAGGTTAACGGCACTACCATTTTTTCAGCCGCCCTTCCCGTAAGCGAGAAAATTGTCATTACGGAAGGCGATGTGCTTTGTGGCTACATGCCCCCGCTTACGGCCGTAAAGGCCACCTTGAAGGGCAAGTACGACCACCTTCAGGAAACCTACCAAAAGGTACAGGACTATATTCATGAAAATAACCGCATCATCGATCCGGCCAACCCTCCTTTTGAAGTGTATGCCAACGATCCAGGGGAAGTACCCAATCCTGCCGATTGGCTCACCGAAGTGTACATGCCTGTATTCAAGGATTTGAGAAGCAACCACCCCATCATCAACGAAAATAGCAACTAAATGAAGGTGCTCGTGGTTTTCTTGGGGGGCGGACTAGGAAGTGTACTTCGTTACCTCTTTGGAAAATTTTTGAACGATCCCATTTCGGGGACGCCCTACGGAACCCTTGCGGCCAATATTTTAGGAAGCTTGTTGATTGGGTTCATTTTGGGCTGGGCCGCCAAGCAAGAAGCTATTTCCCAGCACACCTTGCTGTTGCTCACCACTGGTTTTTGCGGTGGGTTCACCACCTTTTCCACTTTTGTATACGAAAACCACGTGTTTTTAAAGAGTGGGGCCTTTGGGGTCCTGGCCCTGTACACGATTGCTAGTTTTGTATTGGCATTTCTAGCGGTGTTCTTGGGGGTATGGTTGGTCCGGTTTTTTTAGTGGGGCCCAAAATCCTTAACCCCGGCTTCTATACGAACGGCTAAATCATTCTCTTCTGGGGGAATAGGGCACGAATACCGATGATTGTAGGCACAATAAGGATTGTACGCCTTGTTGAAATCGATGACGAGGATTGCTCCCTCGGGGATGGTCACATCTAAAAAACGACCGCCACCGTACGATCCATCACCACTGGTTAAATCGGTGAAAGGCAAAAAAAGTTGGTCGCCATACTTTTCGGGATCGCCATAGGAATTTGTGCTTTTGTACAAAGTTAAGCGAAACGGTTGGCCATCAATCGCAAAATGGGCTTCCCCATACTTTACATATTCTGGAAGGCGCTCCGTCGTGGTTTTCATCAAAAAAGGCTTTTCGTTGGGCGTCCGGATAAATTGTGCTTCCACCCGATACTTTAAATCGATGGGATAAAACTCCAACCCCTTAAAGACCCTAAAATCCTTTGCGGTAAGGATGGTTGTTTCAGGATTGGTAAATTCCTCGTTAAGCTTCGTTTGGGCCTCCTTGGCTTCCTGAAACCAGTTGGCATCACTTTGAGCCTGTGCCCCAATGGAAAACAACCCTATAAAAATGATCAAATACCGTTGCATGAAAATAATTTCCC
>DJVA01000079.1 GCA_002440705.1 Flavobacteriaceae bacterium UBA6268
CAGCGGGCGGGCTGGATTCCTGGAAGGCGGGGTGGTTGCAAACCCTCCGTCTGTCGGCTCTCGCTCCCAGCCACCTCCCTTCAACTCAAGGGAGGAGCCATTCCCAATACGTTCATACCAAACCCCATCGGGCGCAGCCCGAAAGTCCGCCTCAGTTTTAAAATAATCGGGCGAAGCCCGAAATTCTTTGGTTAAGAATATGCGAAGAAAAGCTCCGAGATTCAGGAGCGCAGCGACGCGGAGTTTTCGAGCGGTTTTTGCCATCGGCAAAAAATTCCTAAGCAAAGTCCCCTTTTCTTTTGGTTCGTTTTCTTTTGGGGAAGCAAAAGAAAATGAATATAAAAATAGCAGTAGCCCCGTACCAAAGCCGTATCAAAGGCGGTACAAAGCCGTACCAAAGGCGGTATAAAGGCGGTATAAAGGCGGTACTAGTGCGGTACGGATCATTACCTATTGTTTATGGCTATTTTTTATTGGGGTTGGTCCGTTCCCTAAAAGAGGATAATCCACGGATAACCCACGGATAACCCATGGATAACCCACGGATAACCCATGGATGTCCCATGTATCATCCAATGTGAGGCATTCCTCATGGTTCATCGTTCATTGCGCTAGCATCACCCAAACAGATGCTGCACCACATCGTGTACCTTCGCTACTTTGATAATTTGGATGGAAAAGGAGTGCTTGGGCACCTTGGCGTATTTGGAGATCACAATGGCCCTAAAGCCCAACTTCTCGGCTTCCAAGATGCGCTGCTCGATGCGGGTTACGGGGCGTACCTCGCCCGCCAATCCTATTTCGGCCGCAAAGCACAGAGTCTTGTCAATAGCCACATCGATGTTGCTGGAAAGTACAGCGGCAACTACGGCCAAATCAATCGCAGGATCGTCCACACTGATCCCGCCCGTAATGTTCAGGAAGACGTCCTTGGCCCCCAACTTAAAACCGGCCCGCTTTTCCAGTACCGCCAAGAGCATGTTCAGGCGTTTGGCATTGTAGCCTGTGGCACTGCGTTGGGGGGTGCCGTACACGGCCGTGCTTACCAAGGCCTGTAGTTCAATCATCAGGGGGCGCATGCCCTCTAGGGTGGCGGCAATGGCCGTGCCACTCAGATCTTCGTCGTTTTTGCTGATCAGCACCTCGGAAGGGTTGCTCACTTCCCGAAGCCCTTCTCCCTGCATTTCGTAGATGCCCAGTTCGTTGGTGCTGCCAAAACGGTTTTTATGGGCGCGTAGGATGCGGTACACGTGGTTGCGGTCGCCCTCAAACTGCAGCACGGTATCTACCATATGCTCCAGGATCTTGGGTCCGGCAATGTGCCCGTCCTTGGTAATGTGCCCAATAAGCACCACGGGGGTGTTGGTTTCCTTGGCAAATTTGATGAGTTCGGCAGTGCACTCCCTAATTTGGGAAATGCTCCCCGCCGTGCTTTCGATGTAATCGGTTTGTAGGGTCTGAATGGAATCAATAATGACGGTATCCGGTTCCAAATCGGCAATGTGCCGAAAGATGTTTTGGGTCTTGGTTTCGGTAAGGATGTAACAGTGTTCGGCCTTGGGGGCAATGCGCTCGGCTCGCATCTTAATCTGTTGGGCACTTTCTTCCCCCGAGACGTAAAGGGTTTTGTGGGGCAGCTTAAGGGCAACCTGCAACATCAAGGTACTTTTACCAATTCCGGGTTCGCCTCCTAACAGGGTGAGGGATCCCGGCACCAAGCCACCGCCCAACACCCGGTTCAGTTCCTGGTTGCGGGTGTCCATGCGCAGGTCGGCCGCCGTGGAAATCTCCGAAACCTTCTGGGGCTTGCTGGTGCGTTGTGTCGTAGCTTGGGAGGTTTTCCAAGAAGGTTTGTCCTCTTTTTGGATTACTTCCTCTACCAAGGTATTCCATTCTTTACAGGAAGTGCATTGCCCTTGCCACTTGGCAAACTGGGTGCCGCAGTTTTGGCAGAAGAAGGATGTTTTGACTTTGGCCATCAATACCCAAAATCCTCTTTAATCTTATCGGCCCGGTCCAGCATAAGATCTACGGTAATAAAATCCACTTCCTCCTTGTCGAACCCTGCTTGAAAGGTCCGCATGGCCCGTTTGGGATCGCCGGTTTCTTCATAATAGCGACCCATGTAGTAATCGCCCATCACGGTATCGGGATACTGACGCTGGGCCAGGGAGGCAATTTCTCGTAGCGATTCCCATTGTTTTTGTTTTTCGCAAGCAGTGGCGCAAGCAATAAAATCGTTGATGCGAATGGGATTGTCCAGCCCAAACAGGTCGTGGATGGTTTGGTACTTGTCCAGAAGGTACTGGTGAATGGGCGTTTCCATTTTCAGGAGTTTTTCGCTGAATTCCTGCTTGGAAATGGGGCGGTATACCGCGAATATTTTTTCGAGGGCCGAAGGGATGGCCCGGGCCACCAAGGAGTAATGGGTAGCCCCTTCGAAATTATCGAAATAATACGTAAAGGTATCGTTTTTGAGCGGCGCCAGACTTTTGTCCAAAGCTACCGAGATCTCCATAAGGTCCTTGATGTCGTCGGTACCCGTAGCCAGGTAATAGAACAATTTCTGTTGAATGTTGGGGATACGCTGGGGAAGGCGTTCGTCCATCATGGGTGCCAGGTCGGGACTCAAGCAAATGTACCCATTGAAGAGTGGCGGATCCTTGAAGAGGTAGTAATTGATGTAGCTGGCGGTAAAATCGTGGCCCACGGCAATGGTAAACTTGGCCGTACGGTAGTTGGCATCAATGTAGGGGAGTAGTTCCAAACCAATGAATTCAAAAAAGGCAGCCCCTTTTTCATCGGGCATGAAGTTGGAATCGTCATAGCTGCAGTCTTCGTAACGCTTATCGCCTTGCATGATGCCCACCACGATGGCTTCGGGCATGTCTTCCCAATAGCCAAAATAATCCACGTTTCCGGCCACGGGTTCAAAAAGGTAATTGGCGTCCAATACCACCACGATGGGATAGGATTTTTCGATGTTTGCTTCATAGTCCCGCGGTAATTGGATTTTCAGCCGGCGGGTTTCTTCCAATTTAAAGGAGGCAAATTCTTCGTAAATGATTTTGGATTGTCCGAGGACCGTGCTTGCGATGAAGCACATAAAAATGTAGGTAAAGAATGACTTCATAAGGCCAAGTTTGAGACAGGCAAGATAATCAATTTTGCAAACAGCAGGGCTGTAAAAAGGGGTCAGGTTCTTTTTTTATTCAATAAGGGCAGCAGCACAAAACTCAAGATACCAAATAGAATGATGTAAGTGATGTTGGAGGTCCAAACAATCCACCCCAGGGCATTGCCCACCGTCTCGGGAATGCCAAAGATGAACAAGATGCCTGCAATCGCCAACGGGTAATAACCTACCCCGCTGTTGGTAAAGGCAAAAGTGAAACTGCCTACCACAAAAGTGATGATCACTGTAGGGAGGTCGATGACGGCTGTTTCGGGCAACGCCTTGGTAGCGGTATAAAAGGAGAGCAGGTACAAACCCCAAATGAGGAGGCTTTGGAAGATGAAGGCCCCTTTTTGTTGCATTTTCAAGATACTGAAAACCCCTTCTTTTAGTCCGCGAATGAATTTCTTGATGCGCTGGGCAATAGATCCCTGGGTATGCTTCAGGAACAAGTAGAAGAGTACCATCCCCAACACCAGGAGGGCTAGGGCCCATAGCAATTTTCTAAAGGGGATGAGTTGGTTGATGTAGTCGAATAATTCCTGAAACTTGAGAATGACGGCAATGGCCGTGAAGAGTAACAGAAAAATCAAATCGACAATCCGTTCCGAAATAATGGTGCCAAAGCCCTTTTCAAAAGACACTTTTTCATAGCGATCCAACAGAATGGCCCTGGTTACTTCGCCACTTTTGGGAATAAAGAGGTTCATGAAATAAGCGGCAGAGACTGCCAAAAAGCGATTGAGTAATCCGGGGTGGTATCCTAAGGGGTGTAACATAAAACCCCAGCGGTAAGCCCGTATCACGTGACTGATGCCGCTCATGAGTACCGCTGCTCCTACTACCCAATAATTAGCTTCACGAATATGGGTTTTGAGAGCCTCCCATTGCTCTGGGGTGAATTTGGAATAGAAATACCAGATAAGAGCCAGCCCCAAGGCAAGGGGGATGACAATTTGCAGGAATTTGGACCAAAACGTTTTCAACTTACCGCAAGAGGTTGTTTTCTTCGTTGGGAAATACTAACGATGGCTTAAAGTTTTTAGCTTCCGCTACCGTCATCAGGGCGTAGGTTATCAAAATAAGGATATCCCCTGGGGCCACTTTGCGCGCTGCGGCCCCGTTTAGGGTAATTTCGCCACTGTTTCTGGGCCCTGGGATGGCGTAGGTTTCAAAACGCTCGCCATTGTTATTGTTTACGATCTGCACCTTTTCCCCTTCTACGATGTTTGCGGCTTCCATGAGGTCTTCGTCTATGGTAATGCTGCCAATATAGTTGAGGTCGGCACCGGTAACTTTTACTCTATGAATCTTAGATTTTACTACGTGTATCAACATGATGCAAAGGTATTAATTTAATGCCATATTGTCTATCAGCCGCACTTCGCCTGCAAAAACAGCGATAAATGCCCTATAAGTGTTTCCGGAGCGTTTTCGCACTGCAGGTTTCAGGGTTTTGGCAATGGCAATTTCAAAATACTCCAACTCCAGATGGGCGTTTTTGGAAAATTGTTTTTGTACCCAATCCTTGAGCTTTGTAACGCTGTATTGGTCGAATTTATACTGAACTTCTTTCAGGGTCTGGTAAATGAGCCCTGCTTCCTCGAATTGGGTATCCGAGAGCCTATTGTTGCGCGAACTCATGGCCAAACCGTGAGGCTCGCGGCTGATGGGACAACCCACAATTTCAACAGGGAGTTTTTCCAACTGTACCAATTTGCGAACTACCTGCAATTGCTGGAAATCCTTTTCCCCAAAATAGGCTTTATCTGGTCGAATGGCCCGAAAGAGCAGGTTCAATACGGTTCCTACGCCATCAAAATGGCCTTTGCGGAATTTGCCTTCCATGGGATTTTCCAGCCCACCAAAATCGTAATGTTTGGAAATGACTTGTTTTCCATACAAATCGGATGGTTTTGGGGCATAAATGAGTACCACCCCATTAAGGGTTTGGAGCAGTTTTACATCTTGGTCTAGGGAACGGGGGTATTTTTGTAGGTCAGAGGCATTGTTGAATTGGGTAGGGTTTACAAAAATACTCACAACCACGATGCCATTTTGGGAAAGGGCTTTTTCTACCAGCGAAAGGTGTCCTGTATGCAAGGCTCCCATGGTGGGAACAAAGCCAATGGTTTTTTGGAGGGCTCTGTAACGGGAAAGTTCTTTATGAAGGGATTGCTGTTGGTTGAAAATCATAGCCGTTGAAAATCGGGCAAAATTAAGATATAAAGTGCAATCTGCATAAATTTTCGTAATTTTGCATGTTTTAAGCTCGCAGCCAGTAAAGAATCGCAATTTATGAAAGATAAAAGGGTCTTGTATGTGTCGTCTGAAGTGATTCCCTACCTTCCAGAGACCGAGATTTCTTCAATGTCGTTTGAAGCTCCCCGAATGGTAAATAACAATGAAGGTCAAATTAGGATCTTCATGCCCCGATATGGTAACATCAATGAACGAAGGCACCAATTGCACGAGGTAATTCGTTTATCGGGGATGAACTTAGTCATTAATGATCTGGACATGCCACTCATCATTAAAGTGGCTAGCATCCCCAAAGAGCGCATGCAGGTATACTTTATTGATAATGAAGATTACTTTAAACGCAAAGCTACCTATGCCGATGAAGACGGGAAGTTGTTTCCCGATAATGACGAACGGGCCATTTTTTTTGCCAAGGGCGTGATTGAAACCGTCAAAAAACTGAACTGGTCGCCGGACATTATTCACGTACATGGCTGGTTGGCTTCGTTCCTGCCGCTCTACCTTCGCACCTATTACGATACCGAACCTCTTTTTGAAAACAGCAAAATAGTGACCTCGGTATACAATCAAGGCTTTGAAGGGACGTTAGATATGGAGTTGAAGAACAAAATCAAGTTCGACGGTATCGAAGAATCGTTGATTGCCCACCTGGAAACACCGGATTATTTCAACATCATGAAAACGGCAGTGGACCATTCGGATGGCGTGATAGTGGGCTCTGATTCGATTCCCGGCGCGCTTACAGACTATCTAGAAAAATTGGACAAGCCTGTGTTAAAGTTTCATAATAAAGATGAATTTTCGGAGGCATATTTGGATTTTTACCGATCCAAAGTTTTGTCATAACCACATTGCTTGAAAAGAAATAAATGAAACGTATACAAATCCTCCCCAAATTAGGAGTCGTTTGGTGTCTTATCCTTGCATTTGCATCTTGCGAGGAAGCGTTCAATACCCTGGATACGGACATCATCAATCAAAATTTTACGAGGCCCGACACGGTCTTTTCAGTTAAAGCCTATAGTAAATTGGTAGGCCCAGTACAAACCAACGACCAACAAACCTACAAATTGGGGCGCTATGTGGATCCGGTTTATGGAACTACCACGGCAGATTTTCTGGGCCAAGTGGTGTTAAGCAGTAACAGCCCAACCTTCCCACACGATAGCTTGGAGCCCACTCTTGAAAAAGTAATTTTGAGCATACCATTTTATTCCGACTCACAATTGGACGAAGATGGCAACACCGAATATACGTTGGATTCGATCTACGGCTTTAGCTCAGTCAACATTGGGATTTATGAATCCAACTATTTTCTGAGGGATTTTGATCCCAGCACCAATTTTGAGGAAGCCCAATTGTACTACTCTAATCAGCGATCGGAATTCATGGCCAATTTAGGACAGCAATTGGTGTTAAAGGAAAACTTTGCGCCGTCCAATCTGGCCCAGGAAGTTATCATTGAAAACTTGGATACCATTAGTTATGCCCCGGGACTTATCGTGGAAATGCCCACCGATTTTTTCCAAGAAAAAATCATCGACCAGGAAGGGGAAGAGGTACTTATCAACAACAATAACTTCAAGGACTATTTTAGAGGGCTTTACTTTCAGGTAATGCCAACCACTGAGGAAGGAAATATGTTCCTATTCGATCCACAGGATGCCAAAATCACCTTGTACTATTCATCCAATACGACCAGTTTGGACGACAATGGCAATCAGGAAGTAGATGACGACGGGAACATCGTCAGGGTATTGGATACCTACGACCTTACCTTTACTGGAGTAAATGTAAACGTATACGATACCAACATTCCGGCTAGTATTCTGGCGGCAGTCACCAATCCCAATACCACGGAAGGGGAAGAAACTCTATATCTGGAAGGAGGGGCTGGAATTGCAACCATTATCGATCTTTTTGGCGGGGATGACAACCAAAATGGAATTGACGATTTGGAAGAACTGCGAGAACGAAAGTGGCTGGTTAATGAAGCCAATCTTATATTTTATGTAGATCAGGACAAGGTGACGGGAGGTTCCAAAGAGCCCGAGCGCATCATGGTTTTTGACACCAAGAACAACGCAATCCTGGCAGATTACAGCATCGATCTTACTTCCAACAACACGCCTATCGATGCCATTACTGAACATTTGGGCCGATTGGAACGGGGGAATGATGAAAATGGGGACTATTACAAAATCAAGATCACTTCGCACGTAAGCAACCTCATCAATAGGGACTCCACCAATGTCTCTCTTGGGTTGGTTGTTTCCCAAAATGTCTCCTACATTCGGTTTTTTGAACTACAGAACGAAGTGTTGGATGGAGCCTTTACCGAATTGCCAGGAGGTTGTATTGTTTCTCCCGAGGGAACCGTTCTTTACGGAAACAGGGCGCCCAATCCGGATCAGCGGTTAAAATTGGAATTGTACTATACCGAACCCAATTAAGCTATGTGTGGAATTGTTGGATACATTGGAAGCAGACAAGCCTACCCCATTATTTTAAATGGTCTGAAGCGCTTGGAATATCGTGGATACGATAGTGCCGGAATCGCCATTTACGATGGTGCAGGCATCCAACTCTCCAAAACAAAAGGCAAGGTTAGCGATCTCGAAAAAAGGGTCAAGAAGGAAATCAAAACCACCGGAACTTTGGGCATTGGCCATACCCGCTGGGCCACCCACGGGGTTCCCAACGACGTGAACTCGCACCCACACTATTCTAATAGTGGGGAGTTGGTCATTATCCATAACGGGATTATTGAAAACTACTCGGCAATCAAAAAAGCCTTGATCAAGCGGGGGTACTCCTTCTACAGTGAAACCGATACGGAGGTATTGGTCAATTTGATCGAAGACATCAAGAAAAAAGAAAATGTAAAACTGGGGAAAGCAGTCCAGATTGCACTGAACCAAGTGGTGGGAGCTTATGCCATTGCGGTGTTCGACAAAATGAAACCCGATGAGATCGTAGTGGCAAAATTGGGAAGTCCTTTGGCCATTGGCATAGGGGAAGACGAATTTTTTGTTGCCAGTGATGCGACTCCTTTCATCGAATTTACAAACAATGCGATTTATCTGGAAGACGAGGAAATGGCTATTATTCGGTTGGGACGTGAAGTACGGGTTCGCAAAATTAAGAATGATAGCTTGGTAGTGCCCTATGTGCAAGAGCTTCAGTTGAACCTAGAGCAAATTGAAAAAGGAGGGTACGATCATTTCATGTTGAAGGAAATCTACGAACAGCCTTCCGTGATTAAAGACACCTACCGTGGTCGGCTATTGGCCAGTGAAGGCATTATCAAGTTGGGTGGTTTGGAAGATCACATTCAAAAATTCATCAATGCCAACCGAGTCATCATCGTGGCCTGTGGCACCTCTTGGCATGCAGGTCTTGTAGCCGAATACATTTTTGAGGATTGGGCCCGCATCCCCGTAGAGGTGGAATACGCTTCGGAATTCCGTTACCGCAACCCTATC
Source organism: Flavobacteriaceae bacterium UBA6268 (assembly GCA_002440705.1). Lineage (GTDB taxonomy): Bacteria > Bacteroidota > Bacteroidia > Flavobacteriales > Flavobacteriaceae > DJVA01. Next base: position 8,923 of record DJVA01000079.1, read on the forward strand.
ATCACCGAAAAGGATGTGGTCATTGCCATTTCCCAGAGTGGGGAAACGGCAGACACCCTTGCAGCCATTAAATTGGCCAAACAACGTGGGGCTTTTGTGTATGGGGTTTGCAACGTGGTGGGTTCCTCTATTTCTAGGGAAACCCACAGTGGTACCTACACCCATGCCGGTCCCGAAATTGGGGTAGCTTCTACCAAAGCCTTTACCACGCAGATTACCGTATTGACCATGATTGCGTTGAAACTGGCCAAAATAAAAGGGACCATTTCACAGAGCAATTACATGAAGCACTTGCGTGAATTGGAAATGATTCCCCACCATGTGGAAGAAGCACTAAAAAGCGACACAAAAATTCGCGCCATTGCTGAAGTATTTCAGGACGCCGCCAACTTTCTTTACTTGGGAAGAGGCTACAATTTCCCTGTAGCATTGGAAGGGGCATTAAAGCTTAAGGAGATTTCATACATCCACGCAGAGGGCTATCCTGCTGCCGAAATGAAACACGGCCCCATCGCATTGATTGACGAACAAATGCCAGTTGTAGTTATTGCAGTAAATAGCAACCATTACGAAAAAGTGGTGAGTAACATCGAAGAAATAAAAGCACGAAATGGCAAAATCATTGCCGTGGTCACCGAAGGGGATAGCACCGTGAAGGAACTAGCCGATTACATCATGGAAGTGCCCAAAACCCCAGAAACCTTAAGTCCGTTGGTAACCACCATTCCCTTGCAATTACTTTCCTACCACATTGCCGTGATGCTGGGCCGCAATGTGGACCAGCCAAGAAATTTGGCAAAATCAGTGACAGTAGAATAAAGCTCCTCTTTTTTTAGCGTATTTTTGGGTTTATGAAAGGAATCATTAACCTGCTATCAGGCCCCCGCAACATCTCTACCGCTTTGATGTACTCCTTTGCACAAAGGGACGATTTTGAAGTATGGGACGAACCCTTCTACGGCTATTACCTCTCCAAGGCCTCCATGTCCATTGTGCACCCTTCGCATGAAGAGGTCATAGCATCCATGGAATGCAACCTTTCAAAGATTATAGCGCAAATTGAAACCAACGCAAAACAACGGTCACTTTTCCTAAAGGGCATGGCACACCACATTTTGGAGGACAAACCTGATTTTTTGCTGCCCTGGAAGAACGTGATCCTTATCCGCCATCCCAAAAAGTTGATTGCCTCTTTCGCAAAGGTAATTCCAAACCCAACTTTACAGGATATAGGCATCAAAAAGGCTTCGGATTTGTTTCACTATTTGGAAACCCATAACAAAGCCCCATTGGTAATTGACAGTGATGAGTTGATGAAAGATCCGGAAAACTACCTTCGCTTAGTTTGTGAGGCCATTCAAATTCCTTTTGACGATTGCATGTTGCACTGGCAAAAGGGAGGCATTTCGCAAGACGGCGTTTGGGCAAAACATTGGTATCGGAACGTACACCAAACCACCGGATTTCAGCTTCAACAGGATAGGCCTATAGACATTCCTATGCATTTGGGGCCCCTACTGGCAGAGGCTATGCCCTATTATGAAACCCTCCAACAATACATGATCAAAAACAGCTAAACATGCTACAACAGTACGACCCTCGTAACGAACACCTTCAAATTTTCATAAAGGATCGCCTCTATCCTAGAGCCGAAGCCAAGGTATCGGTCTTTGACAGTGCCGTTCAGGGAGGGGACGCGGTTTGGGAAGGACTGCGAGTCTATCCAGAAGGTATCGTTTGCTTGGACAAGCATTTAACCCGACTACAAGAATCGGCCAAAGCACTTGCATTTGTGGATATTCCTTCCAAAGCATTCATCAAAAAAGCCATTAAGGAAACATTGGAAACCAATGGCATGACCCATGATACCCACATTAGGCTTACCCTAACCCGAGGGGAAAAAATTACCAGTGGAATGGATCCGCGACTAAATCAAAAAGGTTCCTGCCTAATTGTCTTGGCCGAATGGAAGCCCTTGGTTTATGATAACGAACATGGGATTAAAGTGATCAGTACCAGCCAACGCCGGAATGGCCCTCAATTTTTGGACAGTAAAATTCACCATAACAATTTGTTGAACAATATTTTGGCCAAAATCCAAGCCAATGTGGCTGGCAAGGATGCTGGGTTGATGCTGGATGACCGTGGTTTTGTGGCTGAATTGAATGGGACCAATCTATTTATGGTGAAAAACGGAAAGGTTAGGACCCCCTTTGCCCATGCTTGTTTGCCGGGCATAACCCGTGCTACGGTAATGGAGCTATGTAAAAAGGAAGGGGTTTCTATGGAGGAAGCAGACATCAGTTTGGTGCAGTTGTACAATGCAGACGCTGTTTTTGCCACGGGTACTATGGGCGAATTGACCCCCGTGATTGAAATAGATGGCAGGACCATCCCCAATTCGGATCTAACCTTCAAGCGTGTTTTGAATCTTTTTAAGGAACAGGTAGGGGGTTATTGTGAGCCGCTTTAGCTATTTTTTAAGGTTGTAGCCATTTTGGGCCCAAACTTGGAACCGAGGCAATTACAATTTATGAATTCGTAAAAATTTACCTATTGCGTTTAAAATTCCTTAAAAAAAGCTATCTTGGAGTCGGCAGTCAGCAAAATTTATCTATATATTTAGCCAATATTTAATCTAACTAAACTATGAAAACTGTACTCTTTGTTTTTTGTCTGTGCTTAGGCATGATTAGCTTTGCGCAGACCAACATCAGTGGAAATGTTGTGGATGAGTCGTCGGTTCCGGTTGTGGGCGCCAATGTAGTGGTGCTCGGGACTTCGGCTGGTACGGCCACCGATTTTGACGGAAACTTTTCACTAATGGTTGATGCCCAACCTCCATTCACTGTTCAAATATCCAATATAGGGTATGCCAGCCAAAATGTGGAGGTTACTTCCAGCAATCAAACCCTTAGTGTGGTTTTGGTAGAAGGATCCCAATTGGACGAAGTGGTCATTTCGGCTTCTAGAACCCCGGAACGGATTTTCGAATCGCCAGTAACCATTGAGCGTTTTGGAATCAAAGAGGCCAAGAGTACCGCATCGGTTGATTTCTACGATGGGCTTGAAAACCTAAAAGGAGTAGACATCAATACCAACAGTTTGACTTTCAAATCAATAAACACCCGTGGTTTTGCCACTTTTGCAAATATTCGTTTTATGCAATTGGTGGATGGAATGGACAATTCGGCTCCCGCATTGAACTTTCCTCTAGGAAACCTTCTGGGGATGACAGATACCGATATCCAGAGTGTGGAAATACTTCCTGGAGCTGCTTCTGCATTGTATGGGGCCAATGCGTTTAACGGAATCCTTTTTATGCGCAGTAAAAGTCCGTTTGAACACCAAGGCATCAGTATTTCGATGAAACGTGGAATTACCCAACAAGATGCTGCCGGGGACAATCCTTACACCGATTTTAGCATGCGGGCCGCCTATAAATTCAGTGAGAAGTTCGCCGCGAAAGTCAATTTTGGATACCTAAGAGGTACCGATTGGGCCGCCAATAACCTTACTGGAAAACCAGGAACCGGAGAAACCCGTTCTGATATCGATTATGACGGGATCAATGTGTATGGAGACGAAGTAAGCACGAACATCAAAGGGGTTGCCGAAGCCTTGGTGGGGTTGGGAATCCTTCCCGCTGGAGCAGAAAGTTTGGTGCCTTCGGTAAATGTTAGTAGAACCGGTTACAACGAAGCAGAGCTAACCGATTACGAGGCAGAGAGTGTAAAAGCCGATTGGGGATTGTACTTCCGTCCTTGGGCCAATGACTTTGAAATTGCCTATGTAGGTAAAGTAGGAACGGGATCGACCATCTATCAAGGCGCCAACCGTTATGCGATTGAAAACTTCTTCCTACAACAACACAAACTGGAATTCAGAAATAACAACTTTTTTCTTCGGGGTTACATTACTGAAGACAGAGCGGGCGATAGCTACGATATGGTATTTACCGGAATCAATATCAACCGTGCGTGGAAGGACGATTCCACTTGGTTTGGAGAATACGTTGGGGCCTTTGTACAAGGGCAGCTTTTTGGAGGGTTGACTCCAGATGAAGCACACGTTTTTGCCCGTCAAACTGCTGATACCGGGCGTTTCGAACCAGGCTCTACTGGATTTAAGAATGCTTTCGAAGCTAGCATCAACGACCCCGATTTGACTACAGGATCCAAATTCCAAGACAATTCAAAAATTTATCATGTAGATGCCAATTACAATTTTGCCCATTTATGGGATGCTGTTGAAATACAAGTAGGGGGGTCTTATAGAACGTATAGTTTAAATTCCTCCGGAACCATTTATACCGATAACGATGGAGCAATCAATTACACCGAGGTGGGAGGATATACCCAGCTTCAAAAGAAATTCCCGTTGGGTAGTTCGGTAGATCTGAAACTTACCGGGTCTATCCGTTACGATAAATCGGAATTGTTCGATGGATTCTTTTCGCCAAGACTGGGTGCTGGTTTTACCATTGCCGACAATCACAACATCCGGGTTTCCTATCAAACCGGTTTCCGTAACCCTACCACACAGGATCTCTACATTGGTTTGGATGTGGGACGGGCCATTTTGGTTGGTGGTGCTGAAGACAATCCAGCCAGGGACGTACGTGATTACGAATTAAGTCCTACCGGGCAAGCTATTTTGGGAACCTCTTCCCTTCAGTTTGACGGGCAGGGAGCTTATACCAACTCCTTCTTTGCCAGCTCGGTGACTGCCTTTGCCAATTCCGGCGATGCCTCGCAACTGGAGATAGCCAATTCCAATTTCGTTAAACCAGAACAGGTTACCTCCTATGAATTGGGATACCGAGGAAAACTAGGAAAAATCATTGTCGATTTAAGTGGTTACTACAACCAGTATAAAGACTTCTTGGCCAACGAGACAGTTGTGGCGCCATTTTATGGAGACGTGCAGTTGTCGCAAACAGCACCAGACGGTGTGACGCCTTTGGCCATAGCCGCAATTGCCAATGGCGATTACCAAGTGTATCAAACGTATACCAATAGTGATGCCGATGTGAATTCGTATGGAGGTGCCATTGGGGTATCTACTAAAGTATTTGGAAATTTTGATATTGGGGCCAATTACACCTATGCCAAATTGGATTTTGACACGGAGGCCAATCCCGATTTCAAAACCAATTTCAACACCCCAGAACATAAGGTGAAAGCAAGCCTTGGCAATACCGAGTTGTTTAAAAACTTTGGATTCAATGTTGCATGGCGCTGGAGTGACACCTATTTGTGGGAAGCTTCCTTTGGCGATGGACAAGTGCCCGCCTATAATGTGGTGGATGCCCAGATCAATTACCGCGTTCCAAAATTCCTGAAATCCACCTTCAAGCTCGGAGCTACAAACATTACCGGGGAAGAGTATTTTACTGCTTTTGGCACCGGACTTATTGGATCCATGTATTATGTTTCCTGGACCATCAACAATCTATAAAAACTTAAAAATTACCCGTATGAAAACGAAATATATAGGACTGTTACTTATCGCCTTAGGCTTTGTAGGTTGTAACGAAGACGACAGTACTTCTCCGGACATGATGACCGTGGAATTGACCGCCGGGAGTGCCGATTTTTCAAATTATGTGGCCATAGGAGCTTCTTTTACCGCAGGATTTACGGACGGAGCCCTTTTTGTAGCGGGACAGGACAATTCCTTTCCAAACATTCTTTCTCAGCAATTTGCGGCCATAGGTGGAGGAAATTTCAACCAACCGTATACCAGCGATAATGTTGGTGGGCTGCTTTATGGAGGAAACCTCATAGCAAATCCCCGTTTGTATTTCAACGGTTCGGGGCCAGCAGTTCTGGAAGCCAATCCTACAACGGAAGTTACGAGCGTGGTATCTGGCCCATTTAACAATATGGGCGTTCCGGGGGCGAAGAGTTTTCATTTTGTAGCCAATGGATATGGTAATTTGGCAGGGGTTCCTCTAGGACTTGCCAACCCTTATTACGCAAGGATGGCCTCTGGTGCCAATGCTTCTATTTTGGCGGATGCCTTGGCTCAAGGACCTTCTTTTTTCAGCCTATCTGAAGTAGGAGGCAATGATGTGTTGAGCTTTGCAACCTCAGGTGGAAGTGGCGTGGACCAAACAGGAAATTTCGACCCTTCCACGTATGGTTCCAACGACATAACCGATCCTACGGTCTTTGCAAATGTATTTAGCTCTATGGTTGGCGCCCTTACTGCAACGGGAGCTAAAGGGGTGGTTACCAATGTTCCTTATGTTACTAATTTGCCTTACTTTACTACAGTACCTTATGCGCCTCTTGATCCTACCGATCCCGATTTTGGGCCTCAAATTCCTGTGCTAAATGCCACATTTGCGCCACTAAATCAAGCATTCGCATTCTTGGGAATGCCAGAACGCTCCATTGTTTTTTCTGAAACCGCTGCGAGCCCCGTAGTGATTTTTGACGAAACCCTGCCAAACATTTCTGAAGCCTTGTACCAAGTATTGCTGGGTGGAGGTTTGGATCCCCTTACCGCACAATTGCTTTCGGCCCAATTTGCGCAATCGCGTCAGGCAACCGCCGATGATTTAATGGTGCTGCCAAGTGCCAATGTGATAGGAACCTTAAATGAGGACTATTTCAACCAATTAATCGGATTAGGAGTACCCGCAGCAACAGCCGGACAATTGGCAATTAATGGCATTACATACCCCATGGAAGATCAATGGGTGCTCACAGGGGTTGAAACCCAAAGTGTCATCACGGCCACCAATGCCTACAATACGACTATTTCCAGTGTGGCTTCCTCATCGGGTGTAGCCTTGGTAGATTTGAAAGGTATTTTGGAAGAGGCTTCCACTTCGGGAGTGGCATTCGATAATTTTACCATGACCACCGATTTGGTCTTTGGAGGTCTGGTGAGTCTGGATGGCGTGCACCTTACTGCAAGGGGGTATGCCCTGATGGCCAATAAATTTTTGGAAGCCATCGATGCCGCTTACGGCTCTAACTTTATAGAGGCTGGACAAGTGGCTAAAGCCAATCACTATGTAGTGAACTACCCGCCGGAGTTGCAATAAGAAATCTATTCTGAAAAAGCCCTTTACATTTTGAAAGGGCTTTTTTTATGAAGAATTCCTGTATATTTAAGAGCTAGGTACATCAAACACTTTATGAGCGTATTGCTATGAAAATATTGGGGTTCTTTATTTTTATTTTCCTGCCTTTTTTGGTTTATTCACAAACCATAAATTTTCCCGACAGCAATTTTAAAAATGCATTGATTGAAGATGGCGTCGACACTAACAATGATGGAGAAATTCAGGTAAGCGAGGCAGAGGCTGTCAATTCCCTACAAATTAATCAAGAGCTGATTTCTGATTTAACGGGTATCGCATATTTTGTAAATGTTGAGGTCTTGGACTGCAGTGGAAATCAATTAACCACTGTCGACTTAAGTAACAATCTTGCATTAAGTGTTCTTAGCATATCCGATAATCAATTGACTGAATTGATTTTGGGTGCAAACACTAATCTTTTGCAAGTTGAGGCCAGTGGCAATTTCCTCTCGTCGATAGACCTGAGCCAAGCCGAAAACCTGTCCGACTTGCAATTGGGGGCTAATCAATTTACCAGCATCGATTTAAGCAACAATCATGCACTTAACGAACTCAGAATGGGGTCAAACCAGCTTACATCAATTGATTTAACTGGGAATCTTGCTTTGGAAATCCTTGCTATTGAAAACAATTCCCTTGATGCACTCAATCTCACAGCGAACATCAATCTACAAGGACTTAATTGTCTGGGCAATGGGCTAACAAGCTTGTTATTGCCAGCAAATTGCATCTCTGAAATAGACTGTTCTAACAATAATCTGGAATCTTTGACGATTCCAAATGGTAGTTGCCTCTATGTGCTAAGTTGTAACGACAACAACCTGGCAAACTTAGATTTTGGAAATGGAGCCGCCCCTTTTTTTAGTTTATTATACTGTTACAACAACCAATTGAGCAGCCTGGACCTCTTCGGCATGGAAAACCTTTCGGTAATTCATGCTTACAACAACCAATTAACAGAATTGGACTTATCTGGGACTCCAAATGCCTCCTCCATTCTCCTTAGTAATAATGCCTTAACGAGTATTGATTTAACAGGAGTGGAAGCTATTGGAAACTTGGATGTTAGCAACAACCAGCTAACTTCTATTGACTTCAGCACAAATTATTCTGTCCAGTCTGTGGAGTGTTCAAACAACCATTTGACCGAGCTGGTGTTCGATCATGAAATGACCCTTTCCAATCTGTTTTGTTCCTTCAATGATTTAACAAGTTTAGACCTAGGCAAATTGCCTTTTTTAGATTATTTCATTGTTGGGGATAACCCCAATTTGGCGTATGTAATATTGAAAAACGGAAACAACGATAATTTTGGGCCTTCCGTTATAGGGAATGGCTTCAATAATTTGGACAACCTTCAGATTGTATGTGTAGATGATGAAAATTCAATTTTTGCCAACCTGTTACAGGATTTTTTGGGTCCTGATGTGGTAATCACCGACTTTTGTTCGTTCCTGCCGGGAGATGATTATTCGGTTGTTACTGGAAAAACAAGAGTTGACAGTAACCAGAACGGTTGTGACCCTAATGACTTGTCCTATCCACACATGGGGTTGTTTACCACCAATGGTATAAATAATGAGACTTTTTACAGTAACGGCTTGGGTAATTTTATCATTCCGCTTGCAGATGGGGATTATACCGTAGCACCTTTGATTGAAAACCCAACGTATTACACCGTTTCCCCTGCCAATGTTGCCATTAGCTTTCCAACAGACCCATCTCCTTTTGAACAGGACTTTTGTGCTGTTCCCAATGGCATCTTTAATGACCTTGAAATCATAATCCTTCCACTTACTGACGCTCGCCCTGGATTTGATGCGGAGTACCGGGTTTTTTACCGGAATAAGGGAACTACCAGCTTAACCGCAAATATAACTTTGACCTATCAGGATGATTACATGGATTTGATTAGTTCTTCCGTAACGCCCTCAAGCCAAGGTATTGGGATTTTGGAATGGAATGGTATTTTTCTAAACCCAATGGAAGAAGGGCAAATAGATTTTTCAATGGCTTTGAATCCCCCTACCGATCCCAATTTCCCATTAAACGGGAATGATATGCTAACATTTTTAGGAGCCATCGATCCTGTAATCAATGATGAAACTCCAGAGGATAATGAGTTCGAGTTACAACAAATCGTTGTGAGTTCCTTGGACCCCAACGACATCACATGCCTTCAAGGAATGCAAATTGAGTTTCAGGAAGTAGGAGATTACGTCCACTATTTGATTCGCTTTGAAAACGTAGGTACGGCCAATGCGATTAATGTGAAAATATCCAACCAGATAGATATAAATCAACTGGACCCTACCAGTATGATTCCAATACAAGCAAGTCATGACATGATTGCAAGTAGTTCGGATCAAGGCTTGATGGAGTTTATTTTTGAAGATATCAATCTCCCTTACAACGATGAAAATGACGATGGATTTGTACTCTATAAAATTAAAACAAAATCCGATTTGGAGATCGGGGATGTTTTTACCAATCAGGCTGAAATATTTTTCGATTTTAATAGCCCCATCGCTACAAATATTGCTGCCACCGAAGTAGTGAACAACCTTTCCGCGAATGATTTCCGTAAATTGAATGTTGTAAAACTATTTCCTAACCCAACAAAAGGAGGGCTAACAATAGCCATGACCCACGGGACTATCTACAAAATTGTTTTGTGCGACATTTTGGGAAATGAAATCATGACCATTGAGGACGAACAGCGCCAAGCTTTTGATTTGGATGTGTCAAAATTATCCCATGGAATTTATTTCGTTTCGGTAAATGATGAAACCCCTCTCAAATTGATCAAGAATTGATAGACGATCTAGCTTCAAGGGCCTAAAATCAAGTTGGGGAAAACGACTGCTAGGCTTTATGCAAAAAGCGGTAAAAATTTAAAAATCCATTGTTTTTTTAAGACAGAAAAACATATCTTTGCACCGATTTTAAAAGGGCGGTTTTTTGCCCTTCATTCAGTTAAAAAATAAATACTTACATAATGTCAAAAGTTACCGGAAAAGTTGCACAAATCATCGGCCCAGTGGTGGATGTCGTTTTTGAAAGTGGAGTGGATCTTCCAAAAATTTACGACTCCTTGGAAGTCGATAACAATGGAAACAACCTTGTACTGGAAGTACAGTCCCACATTGGGGAAAATATGGTACGAACCATTTCCATGGACTCCACCGACGGTTTGAGCCGTGGTGTAGACGCCAAAATTACTGGTGCGCCTATCCAAATGCCCATTGGAGAAGATGTATATGGCAGGCTTTTCAACGTAATTGGAGATGCCATTGACGGTATCGGTAACCTTCCCAAAACTGGCGAGAATGGGTTGCCCATTCACCGTGAAGCTCCAAAGTTTGAAGATTTATCCACCACGACCGAAGTACTTTTTACAGGAATAAAAGTCATCGATTTGATCGAGCCTTATGCCAAAGGAGGAAAGATTGGTTTGTTTGGTGGCGCTGGTGTGGGTAAAACCGTATTGATCCAGGAACTCATCAATAACATCGCAAAGGGACACGGAGGACTTTCCGTATTTGCCGGTGTTGGAGAACGTACCCGTGAAGGGAACGACCTACTTCGTGAAATGCTGGAATCGGGCATCATTAAGTACGGTGAAGGATTTTTGCATTCCATGGAAGAAGGGGGATGGGACTTGACGAAAGTGGACAAGAAATCCTTGAAGGAGTCCAAAGCAACTTTTGTGTTTGGACAGATGAACGAACCTCCTGGAGCACGTGCCCGTGTGGCCCTTTCCGGTCTGACCATTGCTGAATACTTCCGTGATGGAGCGGGCGACGGGCAAGGAAAGGATGTGTTGTTCTTTGTGGACAACATCTTCCGTTTTACCCAAGCAGGTTCGGAAGTATCCGCACTTTTAGGGCGTATGCCTTCCGCAGTAGGATACCAACCTACCTTGGCCACCGAAATGGGGGCCATGCAGGAGCGTATTACGTCTACCAAAAGAGGGTCCATTACATCGGTGCAAGCCGTTTACGTGCCTGCGGATGACTTGACCGATCCGGCGCCTGCTACTACTTTTGCCCACTTAGATGCTACCACCGTATTGTCCCGTAAGATTGCCGAGTTGGGAATTTACCCAGCGGTGGATCCGTTGGATTCCACTTCCCGAATCCTTACCGCCGACATCCTTGGTAAAGAGCATTACGACTGTGCACAACGTGTAAAAGAGTTGTTGCAGCGCTATAAAGAACTTCAAGACATCATTGCCATTTTGGGGATGGAAGAACTTTCGGAAGAAGATAAGATGGCCGTAGGCCGTGCCCGCCGTGTACAGCGATTCCTTTCCCAACCTTTCCACGTAGCTGAACAGTTTACGGGGATTCCAGGAGTATTGGTAGACATTAAGGATACCATTAAAGGGTTCAACATGATCATGGATGGTGAATTGGACCACCTTCCCGAAGCAGCTTTCAACTTGAAAGGAACTATCGAAGATGCCATCGAGGCAGGAGAGAAAATGTTGGCTGAAGCCTAAAAACATAAAAGTATGTACCTAGAGATTGTAACCCCTGAAGCATCCTTGGTAAGCGGTGAAGTAACTAGTGTCACTGTACCTGGTGTGGATGGAGAATTCCAAATGCTGAACAACCACGCGGCCATCGTTTCCCTATTGGGGAAAGGCAAAGTGAAGTTTGCTGGAAATCCTTCGATTGCTGAAAACTTCAAAAGCAAATTTACTCAGGAAAATGGCAAATGGGTGCTCGAAATCAACAGCGGGACCGTACAGATGGCCCATAACAAAGTGATTGTTTTGGCTGATTAAGAATTAACTACCATATATAACAAGAAAACCCAAACCTTCTGGTTTGGGTTTTTTTATGGTGCAAAGCGCTTTTGCCTATTCAATAAAACTGTGTTACGCAATTATTAACGAAATATTACCAACTTGTTTTGTAATTTTGCTTCCTTATTTAAAGGCATGGAGTTACAGCAAATAGATCGGGTCACTACACTGACCAAGGAGGAATTCCTTAAAAACTATTTCAAGCCCCAAAAACCGGTCATTATTGAACGATTTGTGGAAGATTGGCCTGCTTTTGAAAAGTGGAACCTCGATTACATGAAGGAGGTAGCAGGAGACAAGACGGTTCCATTGTACGACGACCGCCCCGTGGATTATAAGGATGGCTTCAACGAGCCCCACGCCAAAATGAAGATGGCCGATTACATCGACTTGCTGAAAAAGGAACCTACCCGTTACCGCATTTTTTTGTGGAACATCCTAAAGGAAGTTCCCGAGCTTCAGGAAGACTTTTCCTATCCCGATTTTGGGCTGAAACTGATGAAGGGATTGCCCATGTTGTTTTTTGGAGGGGAAGACAGCTATACTTTCATGCATTACGACATCGATCTGGCGAATATTTTCCATTTTCATTTCCATGGGAAAAAGCAGGTAATCCTGTTTGATCAAGACCAGAACGATTACCTATACAAGATCCCGCATTCGTTGATTGTTCGTGAGGACATCGATTTTAAGGATCCCGATTACGAAAAGTGGCCGGCCTTAAAAAAAGCCAAGGGATTTGTTGGGGATTTGGAACACGGCCATGTGCTGTACATGCCCGAAGGCTATTGGCATTACATGCGCTACGTAACCCCCGGATTTTCCATGAGCTTACGGGCCATTGCCCGCAACCCTAAAAACCTTTCCAGGGCTTTCTACAATATTTTCATCATGCGTCATTTCGATAACCTGATGCGCCGCTGGAAAGGACAGGCCTGGATCGATGGTAAAAATGAAAAAGCCATTTCCCGCACCCATGCTAAGTTGGGGATTTCTTAGTCTTTGATGAATTTGAGGGTTTCCACTTTTGCGTCATAGGTTATTTTCAGAAAGTAAATGCCTTTTTCCAATTCTGAAATATCGATACCTTCAATTGAATAAAACCCTTCTTGTATTTTCTTGCCCTGACTTCCAAAAATTGAATAGGTTAGGGAATCTCCAAAAGCATTTTTGATGAATAATTTTTCGTGGGAAGGGTTGGGGGATAAAGAATTTTTCTGATAACTATTTTCAGAAGTGTTTAAAATAGGGTCATAGAAATTTACAATGGTATACCCAAAGCTGTCACTGCCATAAAATAGGCCATCATTATAGGCAAGGCCTATGGGGCCCCCAGGATAGTCTGGTATTAGTAGTTCGGGCTCTGTTGGTATTGTGGCATTTAAATCTATTCTAAGGATATAACTTGGCGAATTTTCAATCCCTAGATACAAATAATTTTGCACCAATAATGTAGCTTGAACTGTTCCAAAAAATCCAGATATACTTGATACAAGTATTTTTTCTGGGTTAGTAGCATTTAAAGGCGTTTTGTAAATGGATATGCCATTATTGTATTGAATGAAGTACAAAGCATCATTAAAAATCTGAGGATTACTAAAATTTAAATTACTATCCGAATCAGTGTAATAATTCAAAAAAATTGGATTAACACTATTAAGATCAACCCTATATATATTATTTGTTCCTGTAAAATAAGCTATTCCTGTAT
>DJVA01000018.1 GCA_002440705.1 Flavobacteriaceae bacterium UBA6268
TGACGTTAAGGTTAATTACTTTTGGTTTTTGGGCTTCTTGATTGTGTGTTCCGTCCGCATAAACCTTCAGGTTTCGAAAAAGTGCTGCACCCAATTTGTTTTTTGGGAGCATTCCTTTCACGGCCTTTTCCACCAAACGGCAAGGATCCTTGGCATAAAGTTCTTTGGCAGTAAGGGAACGCTGACCACCAGGATATCCTGTATGGCGGACGTATTCCTTATCAGTCCACTTGTTACCGGTTAATACAATTTTAGAAGCATTGATAACCACAACGTTGTCACCACAGTCCACATGAGGAGTGTAATTCGGTTTGTGTTTGCCGCGAAGCATTTTGGCAACTTCGCTCGCTAGACGACCCAATGCCTGACCGTCCGCATCTACCAATACCCATTCTTTGTTGACGGTATTTTTGTTGGCAGATACTGTTTTGTAACTTAATGTATCCATTAGTTTTTTGTCAAAATGTGTTAATACTCATTGAATTCCTCCTTAAGAGGGGTGCAAATGTAATGCTATTTGTTTGAAATACAAATGGTCTTTAGTTATTTTTTGTGGACGTTAAAAAAGTTAAAATTATCCTAATTGCTCAATAATTCTGTCACACTTCCACGTTATTAAAGTCTATTAAACATCAATCAATCAACAACTAACCACCAATGGCGTTCAAGAACTATCCTTCCATTGCCGTAGCCCTACTTTTTCAATCCCTTTTGTTTTCGCAGGAATCTACCAACGATTCCATTCCAAAGAAATATGAAAAACGTGTGTATACCACTCATTCGATTCAAGGAAAGGGAACCATTACCATTGATGGAACTATTGATGAAGAAGTCTGGAATCTCGTAGAATGGAGCACCGATTATACCGAGTTTGAACCCGACGTAGGGACACCACCCACCCAACAAACCAAAATGAAAATTGTCTACGATGACAAAAACCTCTATGTGGCTTTTCGGTGTTATGAAAGCGACCCCTCCAAGATCGTGAAACGTATGGGACGTCGCGACTCGTTTGCGGGCGATTGGGTGGAGATCAACATTGATAGTTATGGGGACGACCGTACCGGATTTTCCTTTACGGCTAGCGTTTCGGGGGTAAAAGGGGATGAGTTTATCTCCAACAATGGCAACAATTGGGACAGCAGTTGGAACCCAATTTGGTTTTTACATACCCAAGTAGATGACGAAGGTTGGACGGCCGAAATGCGGATCCCTTTAAGCCAACTTAGATTTGGTAATAACGAAGAACAAGTGTGGGGGTTGCAGTCCACACGACGCTATTTCAGCAATGAGGAACGCTCTACATGGCAACCGTTACCCGCAAATCCTCCCGGATGGGTAAGCGAGTTTGGGGAACTTCGTGGACTGATTGGATTGAAGCCTCAAAAGCAATTGGAAATTCAACCCTATACCTTAGCGCAGTTGGATACTTATGAAGAAGAGCAAGGAAACCCCTACCGCGATGGTACCGATACGCGACTTACGGGTGGCTTGGATGCGAAGATTGGGGTGACCAATGATTTAACGGTCGACTTGACCATCAATCCCGATTTTGGCCAGGTTGATGCCGATCCCGGAGCCATAGCATTGGACGGTTTTGAAATATTCTTCCAAGAACGTAGGCCTTTTTTTGTGGAAAACAAAAACATCTTCGATTACAATTTTGCGGGAAATGACGACAACCTCTTTTTCTCCAGAAGAATTGGAAGAACCCCGCAAGGCTCAGCATACCAAGACAATGTCGAATATGCCGACCAACCTATTAATACGACCATTTTAGGAGCGGCCAAACTGAGTGGCAAAACTAAAAATGGTTGGACACTGGGTGTATTGGAGAGTGTGACTGCCAAAGAATACGCCGATGTTACGGAAACCGGTGGAGAAGAATCCGAAGTATTGGTAGAACCCTTAACCAACTACTTTGTGAGCAGGGTGCAAAAAGATTTTAACGATCGCAACAGTTTTATAGGCGGTATTTTTACTGCTACTACGCGAAACATGTCTGATAACCTGCAATTCTTGCACAGCCATGCCTATTCGGGAGGGTTGGATTTTCAGCACAACTGGAAAGACCGTAAGTATTATGTGGAGGGGAGTGCTGTATTCAGTAACGTGAGGGGATCGGCCGAAGCCATTACCAATACCCAAACCTCGCTTACCCACTTGTTTCAGCGGGTCGATGCCAGCCATGTGGAGGTCGATCCTACCAAAACACAACTTACAGGAACTGGAGGCCGATTTGAAATTGGGAAAGGCAGTGGCGGCAATTGGCGCTATAATGTTGGCGGCAATTGGCGTTCCCCCGAATTGGAATTGAACGACATTGGATTTCTTCGACAGGCCGATGATCTACGTCAGTATGCCAATGTGCGACGCTTTTGGAACAAACCTACCAGTTGGTTCCGACAGGCCAATTTGGGCCTCAACGAATTTTCTTCCTACGATTTTGAAGGCAATTTCAATCGCATCCAATATGAATTCAATGGGTACATCAACTGGAAGAACAACTGGTGGACCGAAGTAGGTGGAGCCCACAAACCTCGAATATTTAGTAATACCATACTAAGGGGAGGACCGCGCTGGCGCTGGAGTGAAGAAAACTTCTACTATATCTTCTCCGGAACAGACAGTCGAAAGAAGTTCAATATGCACGTTGGGTATGTCGATTCTAGAGCCAGGCAGAATAATTTTGGATTGCAACGCTACGTCTTGCGATTTTTCTACCAGCCCCTCAACTCCTTGAACCTTTCCTTGATTACGGAATTTGAAAAGGCGCCCAACAAGACGCAATATGTTACGGAGGCCTCCTTCAATGGAACCCCTCGCTACATCATGTCTGGAATCGAAAATGAATCGTTAAGTACCACCTTAAGAATCAATTACAACATCAATCCCAATTTAACGATTCAATACTACGGGCAGCCCTTTATTTTCAATGCGGAATACTCCAACTTCAACTACGTAAACAATCCAATTGCCGAAGACCTTAACGAGCGTGTTACTTGGTACGATAACAACCAAATTTCCTTTTTGGAAGCAGATGGGACCTACAACATAGATGAGGATCTTGATGGCACTACCGATTATTCCTTCGACAATCCCAACTTTTCCTACGTGCAGTTTCGTTCCAACTTGGTAGTGCGTTGGGAATACATCCCGGGCTCTGAGATATTTTTGGTTTGGTCCCAGGGCATTACGGGCATAGGAGACCCTACCAATTCGTGGGATACCATCATCGACAATCAACTGTTGAGCCAACGGCCTCAGAATACCTTTCTCATCAAGGCCACGTACCGATTTGTGTTGTAATTTTTGAGATTTTGAAACGTCAATTGATTTTTTAATTGTTTTTTTGTTCCTCAAAAATAACCTCACTATGAAAAAATTAATTTTGATTGTCTTGGCAGTAACGTTAGTATTAGGCTGCTCCAAAGATGATGACAACAAGTCTTCCGGAACTACCCTTGAGGGAACTTGGAAACTCACTTCATTTACCGTGGAAACCGCTTACGATTTGAACGAAGATGGGACCGCCACTAACGATGTGATGGCCGAAACCAATTGCTATCAAAACGAAACCATCGAGTTTGAAAGTAACAATTCCGGGACCTTGGTGAGTCGCTCTTATGCAGATATTTCCCTGGATTTGGTCATTGGGACTACTAACGACTACGAATACACGGTAACCTGTGTCCAACAAAATGATGAAACTGCATTCACTTGGAGCAAAAGCGGGAATTCCGTAACGATAACAGTAAGTGGGGTCCCGTTTACGGCGACCCTATCAGGCAATACGTTGACCTTAGTGATTCCGCAAGGGTATACTGTTGAAGTGGAACAAGGCAATGGCACTGCGTTTGTAACCGAAGACATTACCTACGTGTTTACAAAGCAATAATGGTTTTTACTTTTATAATGAAATTCAAGCCGAAGCATCCTTCGGCTTTTTTAATGTGCTTCCAACCAATTTTCCCCGGTACCCATATCCACTTCCAAAGGAACGGCGAGTTGGTACGCGTGTTCCATTTGGTCTTTTATAAGCGATTTTAGAGATTCCAATTCAGGTTTGTAGGCATCGAATACCAATTCGTCATGTACCTGAAGGAGCATTTTACTTTTGAAGTTCCCCTCCTTCAGTTTCTGATGGATGTGGATCATGGCAATCTTGATAATGTCTGCAGCACTCCCCTGAATGGGCGCATTCACGGCATTGCGTTCTGCCGCACCACGTACCACGGCATTTCTACTGTGGATATCCTTTAAATAACGTCGTCGGCCCAAGACGGTTTGCACATAGCCATGCTCCCGAGCAAAATTTACTTGGTCGCTTATGTATTGGCGCAATTTAGGATAGGTTTTGTAATAGGTGTCGATGAGTTCCTTGGCTTCGGTACGGTTGAGATCGGTTTGATTACTCAGACCAAAGGCCGAAACTCCGTAAATGATTCCAAAGTTGACTGTCTTGGCATTGCTTCGCTGCTCGCGTGACACTTCAGACAGAGGCACATTGAAGACCTTGGCTGCCGTGGAAGCATGGATGTCTTCCCCCTGCTTAAACGCTTTTATCATATTGTCCTCTTCACTCAATGCTGCAATGATGCGCAATTCGATTTGAGAATAATCTGCAGATAAAATGACATAGTCCTTATCGCGCGGGACGAAGGCTTTACGCACTTCGCGACCGCGCTCCGTACGAATGGGAATGTTTTGCAAATTGGGATTGTTGCTGGCCAGGCGACCTGTAGCTGCAACCGTTTGCAGGTAGTCGGTATGCACTCGCCCCGTGCTGGGCTCCACCTGTTCGGGCAATGCATCTACGTACGTGCTTTTCAACTTGGAAAGTCCCCGAAAATCCAAAATATCGCGAATGATTTTATGGTCTTTGGCAAGGTAGGAAAGTACATCCTCGGCAGTAGAATATTGACCCGTTTTGGTTTTTTTGGGTTTATCGATCAACTTCAATTTTTCGAAAAGAATGTCTCCCAGTTGTTTTGGGGATGCAATGTTGAAGGTTTCCCCGGCTTCTTCATAAATTTGTTTTTCCAGTGTCTGGATGTCCTTTTCCAAATCGACAGAGAGCCTTTTCAGAAACACCTCATCCAAGTTGATGCCTTCCAGTTCCATCGCTGCGAGTACCCGTAACAAGGGAACTTCAATGTCATCGAAAAGGGACTTAGTGTGTGCCTCCCCAAGTTCCTGTTCAAAATGTTCCTTCAATTGAAGGGTCACATCGGCATCTTCCACTGCATATTCGGTTTGCAGGTCTAAGGGAACCTCCCGCATCGTTTTTTGGTTTTTACCTTTCTTTCCGATTAAGGCTTCGATGGAAATGGGCGTGTAATTGAGATAGGTTTCCGAGAGGACATCCATATTGTGGCGCATGTCTGGATTGATGAGGTAATGGGCCAACATGGTATCGAAGAGCGTTCCTTTTACATCGATACCATATTTCGATAGCACCTTAATGTCGTACTTCAGGTTTTGTCCAATTTTTTGAATGTCTGGATTTTCAAAAAAGGGACGCAACTGTTCTATGAGGTCTTGGGCCTTCCCCCGATCTTCAGGGAAGGGAAGGTAAAATCCAGTGCTGGCTTTCCAGCTGAATGCGATTCCCACCAATTCGGCATCCAAAGGGTTGATGCTCGTGGTTTCCGTATCGAAACACACGCTGGATTGCTTCATCAAATGCTCCAGAAAAAGGGTGGTGCCCAATCCTGGTTGTACGAATTGGTAAAAATGCGATACTTCCTTATAGGTATGGCGCGAAGTATATACTTGAACTTCTGCAGGGGCATCCTCATCGTCAAACAATGAAAATTGTCCTGCCCCGGCTACTTTGGAAACCTTTTTGGGAGCAGGAACATCTGAAGATTCTGGAACTTTTGAAACTACCGTTCCAGAGTCGGTGTCCTTAGCAAAGGTCTTCAGGAAATTTTCGGTAAGTCGCCGAAACTCCAACTCTTCAAAAACTTGGGTGACACCTGCAATATCGGGATCGCACATTTCAAAATCTTCTTCATCGAACTCCACCGGGACGTCCGTAAGGATGGTAGCCAATTGTTTTGAAAGTCGTCCCAGATCGGCATTTTCTTCCACTTTTTCCTTCATTTTGCCTTTCAGTTCGTGGGTGTTTTCCAAAAGTTTTTCCAGACTTCCGTAGTCCTTGATGAATTTTTTGGCGGTTTTTTCTCCCACACCCGGTAAGCCTGGGATGTTGTCGGCGCTGTCTCCCATCATGCCCAACAAATCGATGACTTGGAGAGGGTCCTCCACTTCAAATTTTTTCTTGACTTCCGGAATGCCCCAGGTTTCATAACCCCCACCAAAGGAATTGGGACGGTACATAAATATATTCTCTGAGACCAATTGTGCAAAGTCCTTATCGGGAGTCACCATAAAAGTTTGATAGCCCTGCTTTTCGGCCTTTTTGGCCAAGGTACCGATAATGTCATCGGCTTCGTAGCCCTCTTTAACCATGATGGGAATATTCATGGCTTTTAGGATTTTTTCGATGTACGGAACTGCAATACGGATGGCTTCGGGGGTTTCGTCACGATGGGCCTTGTATTCGGCAAACAATTCGTTACGCAATTCACTACCGCCTTTGTCAAAACAAACCGCCAAGTGGTCGGGTCGTTCTCGTTTGATCACATCCAACAACGAATTCACAAAACCCAAAATGGCCGAAGTATCCATGCCCTTGCTATTGATACGCGGGTTTTTGATAAAGGCATAATAGCCTCTGAAAATCAGGGCGTAGGCATCGACAAGGAAAAGTCTTTTGGGCTCGGACATGGCTAGGTATTGATGAAAAGCTTAAAACTACAAAACTTCCTGTGTGTTTTGAAATTTATTCTTCAGCAATTTGTAATTTTCACAATTCAAAAGCAATTCAATGAAACCATTTGCAATAGCCATTCATGGAGGTGCAGGAACCTTAGTAAAAGGGTTGATGACCTCCGATTTGGAAGCCTCTTACAAAAGCACCTTGACGGAAGCAATGGATGCTGGATATGCCGTTTTGAATATGGGCGGTTCGGCCTTGGATGCAGTTACAGCCTCGGTATGTTTGCTGGAGGATTCTCCTTTATTCAATGCTGGAAAGGGAAGTGTGTTTACAGCAAAGGGTACACACGAAATGGATGCTGCCATCATGGATGGCGCTGCGCTAAATGCTGGAGCTGTTTCGCTGATAACGGGAATTAAAAATCCTATTCAATTGGCCAGAGACGTAATGGAACAAAGTCCGCATGTGTTTTTAGCTGGAGAGGGCGCCATGCAATTTGCTCAAGCTCAAGGGTATTTATTGGAGGAGCCCTCTTATTTTTATGATGAAGTGCGTTACCAACAGTGGCAAGGTATTAAGGATAGTGATACCTTCCAACTGGACCACAGTGCAAAGAAAGACGGCAAGTTTGGTACGGTAGGAGCCGTTGCCTTGGATGGTTTTGGAAATGTTGCGGCTGCCACTTCTACTGGCGGGATGACCAATAAGCGGTGGGGTCGCATCGGCGATAGTCCCCTCATAGGAAGCGGTACGTATGCCAGTAATGCTACTTGCGCAGTAAGTTGCACGGGCAGTGGAGAATTTTTTATTAGAGGTGTGGTAGCCTATGATGTTTCCTGTTTGATGGAATACAAAGGGATGTCCCTAGTAGATGCTGCTGCAAAAGTAATTCATGAACGCATCCTGAAAATTGGAGGCGATGGCGGGTTGATTGCCGTGGACGTAGAAGGTAATGTGGCCATGCCTTTCAATACGGAAGGCATGTATCGAGCCTTCAAAAAATGGAATGGAGAAACCGCTTTAGGAATCTACAAAGACTAAACAAACGGGGCATCTACCGGTAACACCGTAATCTTTCGATCTTTGATGTTGAATACGTCTCCATTGGCCAACACATGGGTTTTTAGATTGGTCAGTGTCATGGGGGTGCCCACTTTCAGGATTTTCTCGTTGTTGTGTTTTAATTTTCGAGGGTCGAATAGGACCACCATCCCCGAGCCAATGACTTCAAAGGTATTGCAATTGCGGATAATGAGTCCGGTGTCTTCTGCCAAGCCTACCCCAATGAGTTTTGGGAATTTAGCCACGGCTTCGGCCAATCTTCCAAAGCGTCCCCTTCGGATAAAATGGGAGTCGATGATCAATCCTGGAATGAAGCCCATCCCTAAGCCCATCCCTACAGCTCCCTTGGTAAACGCTTCCTTGATATTTCCGCCTGTAATCATTTCTTGGGACATACACATGGCTCCTGCACTGGTGCCAGCAATGACAAAAGGCTCTTTTTTGTATTTTTCCAGCAATACATCATGAATGGTTGTCCCACCTATTTCACGGGTGATGTTGGATTGGTTTCCGCCAGAAAACATCACACAGTGCGCTTTTTTGATCATGCGGATGTTTTTGGGGTCTTCGCACTGTTCCCGCTTGCGGATGTCCAAAACTTGAACGTTCTTGCAGCCCAATTTTCCAAAGGCATCCAAATAATTGGAAGCGACTTCATCAGGGATGCTCGAGGCAGTAGTAATTACTACAATGTTTGAATAGACTCCCCCCGCTTCCTTTACTACATGGTACAAAATGCCCTCGCTAATAAATTCAAGCGTGTACATCTCGTTTTCCTCGATGCCTTTGTCTTCGTTTCCACCGATGGGGATGAGGATTCCTTTTGCGTTCATGGATTTCATTTGGATGGGGCAAAAATACAGGTTTTTGAACTAAAAAAAATCATATATTTATAATCTTTCACACAAACCAACTTTAATATCTTTTGTATGAGAATTAGGGAAATCAATGCAATGCGCGGGCCCAATTACTGGTCGATTCGCCGTCATAAACTAATCGTTATGGTATTGGATCTTGAAGAGATGGAGGAACGCCCTTCCAACTCCATTGAAGGATTCAGGGATCGTCTGGAGGCCATGTTTCCCTCCATGTACAGCCATCGCTGTTCCGTGGGAACTCCTGGAGGGTTTTTTCAACGGGTTGAAGAAGGAACCTGGATGGGCCACATCATCGAGCACATTGCCCTGGAAATCCAAACCCTGGCGGGTATGGACACGGGTTTCGGACGCACACGCGATTATGGCGAGAAAGGAGTTTATAATGTGGTGTTTTCATACATCGAAGAATCTGTGGGGCGCTATGCAGCGAAAGCGGCTGTAGCCATCTGTCAGGCTTTGATTGATGGAAAGGAATACGATTTAGAAGAAGACATCCAGCGCATGCGTGAGTTGCGCGAAGCCGAACGCTTGGGCCCTAGCACGGGATCGATCGTGGAAGAAGCAGCTAGCAGGGGTATTCCGTGGATTCGGTTGAACAAATATTCCCTTTGCCAACTGGGCTATGGGGCCAATCAAAAGCGAATCCAAGCTACGGTCACCAGCGAGACTTCCAGTATTGGAGTAGAACTGGCTTGCGATAAGGAGGACACCAAGTTTTTATTGGAACAAGCTGAAGTGGAGGTGCCTCGGGGTGATATCATCCGTCGCGAAAGCAGTTTGGAGGCGGCCTGTAAGTATGTGGGCTATCCCTTAGTGGTGAAGCCGGTTGGTGGAAATCACGGACGTGGCATCACGGTCAATATCAAGAATTATGAAGATGCCTTGGTGGCATTTCGGGCCGCAAAAGAAGTTTCCAGTTCGGTCATCATTGAAAAATTTATTACCGGGGAAGATTACCGTTTGCTGGTCATCAACTACAAGCTTGTGGCGGCGGCCAAGCGAACTCCTGCACATGTGGTAGGCGATGGAAAATCCACGGTAAAGCAATTGGTAGACAAGGTCAATGAAGACCCCAGAAGGGGTTATGGCCATGAAAATGTGCTTACCCAGATTACCATCAACGATTTAACTAAAACCATCATGGCCTCCAAGGGATACACCGAGGATTCCGTGATTCCCGAAGGGGAGCGTTTGATTTTGAAAGATACTGCCAACTTGAGTACAGGGGGTACTGCCGAAGATGTGACCGACATCGTACATCCCGACAACGTGGAAATGGCTGAACGGATTTCAAGGATCATCGATTTGGATATTTGTGGGATTGACATCATGACCACCGATATTAGCAAACCCCTTCAAGAAACGGGCGGTGCTGTTTTGGAAGTGAATGCCGGGCCTGGCTTCCGAATGCATTTGGCCCCCACTACGGGGCTTCCAAGAAATGTGGCGGCACCTGTTGTGGATAAATTATTTCCGAAGAAAGGAGATACGGGACGTATTCCCATCATTGCCATTACGGGCACCAATGGGAAAACCACAACCAGCAGGTTGATTGCCCATATTGCCAAAATGAACGGATACCGGGTGGGATATACCACCAGTGATGGGGTCTATATCCAAAACCGTTTGCTCATGAAAGGCGATTGTACCGGACCTGCCAGTGCCGAATTTGTATTGAAGGATCCCACGGTCAATTTTGCAGTATTGGAATGTGCCCGCGGAGGCTTGTTGAGGGCCGGTTTGGGATTCCATTACTGTGATGTAGGGATTGTGACGAATGTGGAAGCCGACCACCTTGGTTTGAAAGGCATTCATACCGTCGAACAATTGGCCAAGGTAAAAGGGGTCATTCCCGAAACGGTTCTGCCCGATGGTTACACCATCCTCAATGCCGATGATGATTTGGTGTACGATATGCGCCGCACCGTTAGCTGTAATGTGGCATTGTTCTCCATGGACGAGGATAATCCACGGATTCAAGCCCTACAACGACTTGGGGGTATCACAGCCGTATTTGAAAACGGGTTCATCACCATTTGTCGGGGCGTTTGGAAAATGCGCATCATGAAAGTAGAGCAAATACCACTTACCTATGGTGGTCGCGCCACCTTCATGATCAAGAATGTTTTGGCAGCCGTGCTGGCAGCCCACGTACGTGGCATTAGCAATCAGGATATCAAGGCCGCTTTGGAGACCTTTATTCCATCGGCTTCGCAAACCCCCGGGCGCTTGAACTTATTTCAGTTCGAAAACTTTAAGGTGCTGTTGGATTATGCACACAACCCAGCAGGAATGAAAGCTCTAAAGGAATTCATTGAGACTATTGAGTGTTCCAAAACTGTGGGGATCATTGCAGGGGTAGGTGATCGACGGGTAGAGGATAATAACGAAATGGGCAGTTTGGCGGCGGAAATGTTTGATGAAATCATCATCCGTCAGGATAAAAACCTTCGCGGCAAAACTGAAGAGGAATTAATCAAAATGTTGGATGACGGTATCAAGATGAAGGATCCCAAAAAGAAGACCACCATCATTCCCTCAGAGCGCGAAGCCATTACTCATGCGGTGAACCAAGCAGAAAAGGATTCATTAATAGTATTGTGCAGCGATGTCATTCCTGATGCCTTGGAGTTGGTCAAGAAATTCAAGGAGCAGGAAAGCCAGGGAGCTAAAGTCTTTTCGTATTGAAATTAGTACACTTGCTGAATTTCAAAATAGGATCTCCCGGTGGCATCTCCAATGGTGGTGGAAGAAGTGAGCCCATTTGTAAAATAAATGGCCACGGTATCGTTGGCAGTAAGTTCAATAAGGGTATCCAACTGTCTATACCCTGGTGAAGTATTGTCGTATATATATTCTACGCCATTTACATAAATACTGAATCTAATGGATGTCGTACTGGTTGTAATCCTGACGCGTCCGTTTATTCTGTAAATACCATCTTTTGGAGCTGTAAACTCATAGGTTGTGGTGTCGTAGTCGGATTGTGTGTCAAAAGATTCGTTGTCAAATTGTATGGCAACAGTGGTTGAAGCAGCAATCACTTGGGAAGCACTCATGGCAGCCCTCGCCATGGAGAGGGGCGTAAAAGCACTTTCCCATGAAATGGTACCCGCACCATCCGTAGTTAAGACTTCTCCAGAAGTTCCATCCACTGTGGGGAAGTTATAATCGCCCACTTGCAACGCATCGTTTACTTCCAGTGTGCCATTTACCCTGAGGAAATCGTTGTCGAATTCCCCATAAATAAGGGCAGCGGTTGGGCCTGCAACGGAGTTTTCGATGTACAATTTATTGCTTCCCGAAAATTCGTTGAATCCAGCCCACGTACCGATAAATATATTTCCAGAGGCAGCAATGTCCGAATTCAATCCGGTAAAGTTCCCTATCCCAATATTGTCATTTCCAGTACGATTGCGCGACATGGCCGATAACCCAATGCTGATGTTGTTATTCCCCGTGAGGATGTTCTCTGAAGCGCCCGGGCCAATGGCTATATTGAAGTCCCCATCGGTAAGACGTCTTAATGCCAGATCGCCAATACCTATATTACTAGAGGAGGAAGCAGTTGCTGAGGCAGCGATTCCGTCTCCCAAAAAAATAGAATTGAAACTGGTATTTCCATCGGTCAAATCGTTGATTTCTTTAGCTCCATTGGCCGTTAAATAATCCCAAGAGGTGCCATTGTAAAAATAAAATCCAGGATCGGTGCCATCGGTTTGGAAAATCAAGAGTCCGGTTGCGGGAGTGGCAATTGCATTTTTTTGGACTTCGGTCATGCGGGGGATAAGGATTCCCGAATCTGTGGATACAATATCCAAAGAGGCACTGGCATCGGGACTGGTGGTATTAATCCCTACTTGGGCAGAGAGGCTCATTCCCAGGAACAGGCCAATGAGTATGGTAGCTAATGGTTTCATGTCAATCAATTTGAAAAATATTGAATTGCGTCAAATCACTGGATTGATTTATGGAAGCAGTACTTGTTCCGAAAATGTAAAGCTCCAGATAATCCGAGGCTGCCAATTCTTCGACCGTACTTATGGAAATGGTGCTACTTTCTGAAAGGTTTGAGTCTTTTATGGCAATGGTATTGGAAGGTGGCGCCCCATTTTTGGAAATATAAAGGGTGTAGGTTCCCGATCCAGATACCCTAACAGTAGCGGTGATGTGATAAAACCCTGCGGCATTGGCCACAAACCGATTGTTGGTGGTATCAAACTCCGAATTTCGATCGGTAACGGTTTGGTCAAAAACAATTTTGGTCATCGTGCTCGCCGCAATGGATTGGGTAGCACTTAAGTCGGCTTGCACCACCGATTTGGAAACGAGTGTTGACGGATCGGTCCATGTGGCATTTCCGTTGGCATCCGAAGCCAGAACGTAGCTTGCTGCTTCATTGCCATCTACAAACTGAAGGGTTCCCACCACATCCAAGGTAGCATCTGGGCTGGTATTGTTGATGCCCAAATAGCCTTCGTGTGTAATTCGGACCGCTTCGACCATGTTGGATAGGTTTATGGCACTGCTATGCACATAAAAGGCCAAACCTACCTGGTCGATATCGCCCGAGGTTTGTACCGTTGATATCGCAGCCCTCCGGAAACCCGATCTACGGGGTGCCCCGAGACCAATGGAGGCTCCAATAGCATTGATACCACTGAAATCTTCACTCCCCTTAATAAATACGCCATCTTGTCCTGTATTATCATAACTTAAGTCAAAGGCAGTCTCTATCCCTATATGCAATGGACTTTGAGGATTGTTTTGGCCAATACCTACGGCATCATTACTTGCATCCACAACGAACATGTTTTCTTCATTGTCGCTTTCCACCCTAAAATCGATTAGGGAACCGTTTTCATTGATGGTCATCTCGGAATCGTCATTCTCGATGTCGATGTAATTGACTCCTCCGGCATCTAGAAGAACGCGATCCGGCAAAAAGGATACATAAGTGTCAGTATCACCGTCATGCTCAATATTTTGGGCTGCGGTAATGGTTCCTTCCACCCGTAAGCCCCCAGTATCCTGAATTTCAATGGCCCCGTTATCGGCAGTGATGATTCGTCCCAACCCCACACCGCCTTCATCGTAAGCCCCATCTAGGGTATTTTTGGTGTCAAAATTACTCCCAACCCCTACCCAGGAAACCGTGGTTTGGTCCCAATAATAAAACCCTTTGGAAGGGGTGCCATTTCCGGTAACGAAGACCATCATCCCATTTTGGGGTGCAGTGGGATTGGAGCTGGGGAACTCATCAATTCGGGGGACCAGGATTCCTTCGTCATTATTCGGATTTGTAGCATTGGTTGCAGAAATGTCTAAAGTAGCTTGTGGAGAGGTATTTCCAATGCCAACCTGTCCATGGGCTATCTGAAGCGTTAAGCATAAAAAAGTAATAAAACTCCCAAATATTCTCATGATCGCTTTTTTTGATACCATGGAGTAGGTTAAGTTTTAGATAGGAAGAATAGGGCAAAAAAGAAACTCCCCTAAAAATAGTCTGGAAGGGTTCGCAGGACAATTCTATTTAGCGAACGGCTTATTTTTTTTAGTGAAGAGTAAAAACAACAACCGGATTAAAGTGCTTCCAGTTTTTTTTTGACGATTTCTTTTTGTCCTTTACTTAAGGGGATGGTGTTTAGACCAACGGTCAGTTGTTTGGAATTCATTTCTGAAATCAGACGGATGTTGACCACAAAGGAACGATGGGTTTTGACGAAAAACTTTGGGTTAAGCTTTTCAAAAACATGTTTCAACGTGTGAGGCACCAAATACTCTTGTCCAGCGGTATAAACAAAACAGTAATTGTCGAAGGCTTTCAAATGGGTAATGCTGGCCTGATTGACTTTGTGCAAGCGCCCCTCACTTTTCAGCAGCAAAAAATCCTCTTCAGTGAGTGAAAAATTGTGCCAAGCTAATTCAATATTACTTCTCAAGCCCGCTTCCGTAAAGGGTTTTACGATAAACCCCAAGGGTTTGGTCTCTTTGACACGAGCGATGGTTTGGGGGTCCGTTTGAGACGTAAGAAAGAGGTAGGGTTGTTTGCGTTTGTCCAATTCCAGGGCCAGATCAACACCGTCTTTTTCTCCCTGTAGTTGGATGTCCAATAATACTAGGTCTGGGCGGTGGGTGTCTATTTTTATGAGGGCCTCGGCATACTCGTCGGAATCTCCCAATACCTTAAAACCCTGTTTTTTGAGCGCCGTTTCTACGGTGGCTACGATGAGGGGTTCGTCTTCCACTATAAATACTTTCAATGCCTTCATGGGGATGAATCGATCTATGGGGTGTAAGCTAGGCATCTCTGGGTATTTGTTGGAAGTTTTTTAGTGAATGGAACCTTTTTTTGAGTGGAGCTAAAGTTCGCTGAAACGAAGAAACACTAGCTTAGCGATAGTACCTTGGGGTTTATTTTGGGAGTAGGAGAGCGTTCCCTTCAGTTTTTTTGCCAATGAGCGTACCAATTGTATTCCAAAGGAGCTTTCTTGAATGGATTGTGGCATCCCTTTGCCGTTGTCGGATACCTCAAGGATCAGTACGCCCGCTTCTTTTTTCAATGTGATGCGCATCATCGGGTCCTTAAGGGTATCAGGAAACGCATGTTTGAGCACATTGGTGATGAGTTCGTTCAAAATCAATCCCAAAGGAGTGATCGTTTCTATGGAAAGGACCATGGTTTCAGCCTCCAGTTCAAACGCCAATTTTTGGGTATCTTCTTGATGGCTTCCAAGGATATCCCGAACCAAATCCAAAATATAATCCCGGGCTTCTATCCCCACCAATTGGTCCTTGCTGTACAATTTTTGATGGATCAGCACCATGCTCCGAACACGGTTTTGAGCTTCTTTCAAGGCCAGTTGCCCCTCTTGGTCCTTGATGTTTTCGGATTGCAAATAAAGTAGGGAAGACACAATTTGAAAGCTATTCTTTACACGATGGTGGGTTTCCTTAAGCAGGACGTTTTTTTCATCTACGGTAACTTCCAATAGGGCTTTTTGTTTGGCCAAAAGTTTATTCTTTTTCTGATTTTTATAAAGGAAGAAACCTATAAGTCCCGCAATGATTAAACCGGTTATGGCCAAATACAAATACATGTTGCGTTGCTGTTCGGCCTTTTCATTTTCGAGGGTCATTACCCTCAATTGAGCGTCTTTTTTTTCCGTTTCATATTTGGTCAAGGCATTTGCCATGTTTTGATCTTGGGTGGCCGTCAATAGCGAATCCTTCAATTTCTGTGATTCCAGTTTCAAAAAATAGGCCTCTTTGTAGTTCTGTGTCTTGGAATAATACTCAGCTAACGCATTGTACGATTCCATAATTTGTTCGGTATAATGAATTTCTTTGGCAAGGTCCAATCCCTCTTGAAGGTAGGGAAGTGCTTCGCGGTATTTTCCGGTTTCGGTCAGACCAATTCCAATACCAGTTTTGGAAACGGCAAATAACAAAGGAATTTTTTGTGGCGAAGTATAGTGCATGGCACTTTGGTAGGCGTTGATCGCCGCTTCGTACTTTTTTCCAAAGAGCAGTGCATTTCCCAAGTTCATGTAGGATATGGCGCTATGAACGGAATCCTTTTTCTGAAGAAAATAATCAAGGGCCTCTTTGTTAACCGTTTCTGCCTTCTCATACAAGTTGTTGTTGGCGTACAAGATAGAAAGGTTGTTGTTGATGTTGGCCACCCAAAGGGAATCGTTGGATTGTTTGGCAACCTCCTTGGCTTTCAAGAAATACGCCTCGGTCTTGGGAAAATCGTCCCGTATGTTGTAAGCTGCTGCCAAGCGGTTGTAGATAATGACCAATTTCCCCGAATTGTTGAGGACTTCCCACTGCCTAGCCGATTCGAGGTAGTAATCAATGGCTAGATCGTACTCCTCTACCACATAATGTCCCATGCCCAAATAGCCAGCAACTTCTGCACGATTTTCTGGGGTGGGGTCCAGCTGGGAAATACTGTCGTAGGTTTTGGCCAAGTGCAGCAGCCCTTTTGGATCACTAAACTGGGTTTTTACGATTTGGGCAGCCAAGTATTCCAATTGAGCTTTTCGAGTGGGAAGGGTATCCAAAGCGGTGTCTTTTTGGGCCGAAACCGAAATGCAAAGGATTAAAAAAAAGGAAGTCAAGAATACCTTCAAAAGAATCTTTTTGGAAAGATACAATTTTTCGGGAATACAAAAAGGCCGCCATTACGACGGCCTTGACAACTCAAAACATAATCGGTATAAAACGCAATTACGTTATCGTTCTTCTGCAGTGTTAGCTGTTTCAGAAGGTAAAATTTCTTTCTCATCCTCTAGGGCACTAAGGCGTGCCTCAAGGTTCTTGTATTTTTCAATGAGTTTTTTCAAAGAATCATTTTCTTCCTTTAGCGTATCAACCTCAAGTTTCAGTTCCTTGATGGCCTCCACAAAAATGGGGTCGTAATCGCCATAGGCCGTTTGGTAATAACCCAGGTTGTCCATGGTTACTTTCTCGGGAAACACTTCCATCAATTCCTGTGCAATAAATCCATATTGAAGGTTTTCAGGACGTTTGATACCAGTTTGGGTATCGTTCCACAGGTAGGTTACTCCGCGCATCTGCTGGATTTTATCCAATGCACTTTTTCCAGAAATACTTGTAATCTCTTTTTTAAGACGACGATCGCTATTGGCAGCCCAAGCACCAGCAGTGGTTTTGGAAGCATCTCCGTTCACTTCAAGGGCATTGGTCGCCGGGGTCCTGTTGATGCCCACTTTACCATCGCCGGTAACCACCATGATGTTACCGGTTCCGTTATGGAAAATGTTGAATCGGCTGTCGGTTGAAGTATCATCGGCCCGAGCAAAGAGCACCCAATTGTTGGTGGTCTCGGTTTCGTTATCAAAAACAATTCTTGCCCCGGTATTGGCATTTTCAGCAGTAAGCATGATATGGGGGGAGGTAGCCCCCGTACTGTTGTGAATAATATCCAATCTACCATCCGGACTAGGGTTATTGATTCCAATATTTTCGGAAACATAGTTTTTTCCTGTAAAATACCCTGCCCAGCCATCGGCTGTGTTTACGTTGGAATAGATTCCATAATTGGAAGTTCCCGTCGCATTGGCCGAAATATCAACTTTTACACCATATTTAGTGCCACTATCTGTTGTGGTCATTAGCACATCCAATCCATAGAGGGTCCCCACTGTCGAATTTGCGAAATTTGCATAGAGCCCTTTTTTAGTGCTACTGGAAGAGCCGTCAAAATAGTAGGAAGCACCAGTGTGGTCTCCTGTGGCTGAAGTGCCAAAAATACCGACATTGGCAATTTTTTCTGATGAACTCGCATTGTTGAACAGATTGTACATGCCAATTTCAAGGGTTGTGGGAGCCGTACTGGAAAAAGTATTGTACACTGCGTATTGGGAACCGGAACCAGCATTGAATTGGTTAATCAATCCCCTTTGAATGGACGAAGTGGCCCCATCGAAGGTATTGACAAACCCGTATTGAGTCCCCGAAGCATTGGTCGTGAATTCGTTGGTTGTTCCAACTTTACTCCCTGTGGAACTTCCGGTGAATTCATTGGATAAGCCTTCGTAATTGCCCGAACTCCCATCAAAAATGTTGTTTACCCCAAGTTGGGCACCAGTTACATTGCTGTTAAAATCATTGGTAATTCCATAACGCGTTCCAGTCCCTGTCCCACTAAAACTGTTGTAGACACCCCTACGAATAACGTTTGCGGTTGATGAAAATGCGTTTCGAAGGGCATATTGTACCCCCGTTCCTGTGGCGGTCATGTAAATTTCCATTCCGTATTTGCTCCCTGTACCCGTGCCGGGCAAATTGATGCCCATCCCATACGAGCTTCCGGTTCCAGAGGATGTTTTATCAATGGTAGCACCATACGAAACCGTTGAGGTATTGTCGGTCTTCACGATACGAACTCCATTGGTAGCCGTATTGCTCAATTCACGGACATCCAGTTTTGACGCAGGCGTGGCGGTACCAATCCCAACTTCTCCAGAATCTTCAACGGTAAAGGCATCGGCCCCATTGTCCTGTACCAGAAAATCCCCGGTACCCGTTAAGTTGAAGGTCATTCCAAAATTACCCTGGTTAATCGTGGTAGCTTGGGTCAAGGTGCCTCCCAATTGCACATCATTTCCACTTTCGGTGAGGCCATTGCTGGCGGTTGTGCTTTCCCCGGTAGCCGTAGCCCAACTTAGATTTCCTGCCCCATCAGTGGTGATGACTTGTCCCGCGGTACCATCTGCTCCAGGCATGATATAACGGTTGGTAGTTGCATTACCCAAAGAGGTCCTTCCAATAAGAAAGGCGGCGTAACCCGTACTCTTTTGCACATCGCTGTAAACACCAAAATGGGTGCCCCCCGCCGTGGAAGCTATGTTGATGTATTCACCATATTTGTTTCCGGATCCAGTTTCTGCAAAAGAGGTATAAACCCCATACCGAACACCGCTACTAGAGCCGGTGAGTTGGTTGTAAACCCCATAAAAATTACTGCTAATGGAACCTCCAGTTATGGTATGGTTGTCCAATCCGTAATAGGTGGTCATGGGTCCTCCAATAAGATTGGAAATACCATAGGCTGTGGTGGTGGTTCCCTGAAAACGGTTAATCATGGCAAAAGTAGTTGTAGCTGTAGAAGTTCCAAAGGAATTTTCATATCCAAAAAGGTACCCAAAACCATTGGTGGCTGATGCGTTTGAGAAATAATTTGAAACTCCAGAGATGGATGATTGGTTGGTTTTTGTGATCAAATTGGTAATCCCGTTTGTAATTCCGTTAGAAGAGGTGGAACTTTCATTGATCCTGTTGTAAATACCTGTGGCGCTCGATCCATTATTCTCATTCAATAAATTAATGGTCCTAGTGGCCGAAGGGGAAGAAATGTCCAGTGGGTATTGAACGGTACTGATGCCGATCCCTACATTGCCTTCCGTAAAAATATCATCGCTATTGTTGGAAGGAGGATTGGTGGTACCTTCCTCATACCAATCGGCATCATTGCTGGCGGCTACACTTTGAAAAGTTACGTTACCGGCTCCATCGGTGGTCATGACCTGTCCGGCGGTTCCATCTGCTCCCGGCATGAGGTAGCGGTTGGTGGTCGCATTACCCAGAGAGGTCCTTCCAATCAAATAGGCAGCATAGCCAGTGGCTTTTTGTACATTGGAGTGTACCCCATAGTGGGTTCCCCCGGCGGTGGAGGTAATCGAAACATCCAAACCGTATTTGTCCCCCGTACCGGTACCGGTAATATCACTCGCAAAACCATACTTGGCGCCGTTGCCATTGTTGTTGATGCTGGAATAATATCCATAATGTAAGTTGTTTCCGGTATTTTGATTGTCTGCATAAAATCCGTAAAGCGTCCCGGCATCGTTTCCAGCTGGCAAATACCAATTGCGGAATCCATAGCTCACACCATTGGTGGCGGTACCGCTGGTAGTCATTTTATTAAAGATTCCATAGTTTCTGGAAAAACTACCGTTGGTATTGATGGAGTTGTTCATTTCAATGCCATTCGATATTTGCCCGCCACTAGTGAGATTTCCACTGGTATTGATTTGCATCCCGTTTCCACCACTCAAATGGCTTATGACATTGGTATACGTTGTGGACCCGCTGCCCAAGAATTCGAGGGAACCGCTATCCACGTTAACGGTGCGCCCAGCTCCAGCCCCTCCTTCGTCATAGGCTTCGTCCAGGGTGTTCTGGGTGTCGGTTAATGACAGTGTGGTAAAGGACAATTGACCGGCTCCGTCGGTAGTCACAACCTGACCGGCGGTTCCGTCTGCGGTGGGCATTAGGTATCTATTGGTGGTTCCCGTTCCCAAAGAAGTGCGGCCAATAAAATATCCAGCAAAACCATTGGTCGTATTCTGTACATCGCTGTAAAGACCAATTTTAAAACCTCCAGAAGAGGTGGGGATGGCCACATGCACTCCGTACTTGGGTGCAGCTCCAGACCCTTCTATTTCAGCTTTGAAACCGTACAGACTGGCAGCGCTCCCTCCATTGTAGGTTACATTGTATAAAAAGCCCCTGTTGTCATTTCCAAAATTTGCGGTGGAGGTTTGGTTAAATTCAACAACCACACCATCTTTCCCATTAATATTGGCGGTAGATTCATTGGTTACTAAAAATCCTTCACCAAATGGTGGTCCACCGGTTCGGTAAATATTGTTATAGGTTTCCAATCCAGGGTAGGCGTTATACGTCCTAATGGCAGAACGCTGCGATAAGGTGTAAGTAGAGTTGAGTGAAATTTCCAATCCCGATCCAGCAGCATCGGTATTTCGATTGATAAATACCGCTCCATCTTCTGCATTGATGGTCCTTCCGGCACCTGGGCCTCCATAATCGTAGGCTTCATCCAAGGTGCCACTGCCAGCACTGATGGTGCTGAAACTTAGCTGTCCGGATCCGTCCGTAGTCATGACTTGTCCAGCTGTACCATCCGACGTAGGCATCAAATAACGACCAATGGTCGAATCAGTTCCGAACGAGGCCCTTCCAATAAAATAGCCTGCATAACCCGTTGCTTTTTCCACCTGGCTATAAACGCCATAATGAATACCGCCCGCTGCCGAACTGATGGAGTTATAACTTCCGTATTTGTTTCCAGTGCCACTCCCAGCAAGAGTGTTATAAACTCCATAGCGCACTCCATTGCCTTCCGCAAAAAGGATGTTGTTCATTCCATATACCGTTCCTGCATAGGTTTCAGAACCCAAGAGTCTGTTCTCAACTCCTACAAACTGCGCCGTTCCAGTAGTGGTGCCCAAAAATTCGTTGCGTAACCCAGTAACGCCTTCCACACTATTGTAACGATTGTACAACCCAAATTCGACCCCACCCGAATTGGAAAAATCATTGAAGAGCCCTACCGCAGTCCCTGTATGGGTAGTTGAAAGGCTGTTATACATGCTATAGAAGTTCATGCTTCCCGAAGGAGTAATATTGCTGTCTAAGGTATAAATGCCATACCTTGTTGCAGCGGATGAGGCCGTGCCCTCGGGCGCAACCCTCGCGGAATAGATTTCTGAAGAAACATCACTTTTTACGGTAAGCTTTGCATTTGTGGCACCTGTGTTGTCATTCCCTAGGGTCACGGTACCCTGTGTAACAACATTATCGGTGATGGCGGTGGGAGCTGTGGTAGTACCCGCTGTGTACCAATCGTCATCACCTCCGGAAGTATTTTGGAAGGTTACATTTCCGGCTCCATCGGTAGTCATGACTTGACCGGCGGTACCATCTGCTAAAGGCATGTTGTAAGCATCATTAATGTTCAATGTTCCATCTTTGTAGATGCTCAGGGCATTGCTTCTGGCAACGGTACTGGTCCCATTCCCTACGGAAAAGAGTCTGTCCGCATTATCTATGGCTGTTGTAGAATTGGGAACATAGGTAGTATTGTAATTTCCTACAGCTACTTCATATCCGGAAGGGGCAATCAAATCATTTCCTATAGTTATCGAATTACCTCCGGAAAGGGTGCCGTTATTTCCAATACCAATGGAATTGGCACCGGAAACGGTAAGCCCGTGCCCAAATACCATGGATTGGCTCCCTGAAGCTGTAGAGACACGGCCCAAAGCAGTTGAAGACCAACCGGAGGCGGTAGAATTTTGCCCGAGTGAGAAAGAATACGCGCCAGAAGCCGTATTGGCCCAACCCATTGCCGTTGAATAGGTTCCGGAAGCAGTGGAACCAAAACCAATGGCCACATCATAGGTTCCTGAGGCAATGGTAGAACGTCCCATGGCTACCGAATAGTCACCAATATTGGCATCGTTCCATTGGGTTGCGGTTACGTTTCCAGCTCGAAATGCTGCTTTTCTGGGATAGAAAAACATTCGGGTACCCGCTCCGGACAATGCTAAGGTAGCTCCCGATCCAAAAGTTCCTGTGTTTTGAACCCCGTCATTTCCCTGAATCAAAACAGCTCCATTGTCTGCTGTAATGGTTCGGCCTGTTCCAGCGCCCCCTTCATCATAAGCTTCATCGAGGGTATTTTGGGTGTCAACACCACCCCCTACGGAAACCCATGAGGTAGTGCCATTATCCCAATAATAAAACCCCTCCGTAGGTGTCCCATTCCCCGTTACAAATACCATCATCCCATCTTGGGCTGCTCCAGGGTTTACAGCCGGGAACTCATCAATTCTTGGAATGAGGATTCCATCTTCGTTGGAAGGGGTGGCGGAATTGGTTGCGGATATGTCTAAAGTCGCCTGGGGGTTGGTATTTCCAATTCCTACCTGTGCAAATACTAGGGGACAAAAAAAGAGACTCGCTATTGCGAGGAAGTGTTTTGGTTTCATAACGCATGTTTTGAGTGTTACCGTAGCTAAGTAGGCAAGTCACGGTGGATAGAATTGGGTATTCAAATATACTTTTTACAGAAAAGACAGCCCTCTATGAAATCATGGATATTTGATACGATTAGGATATCCAACAGGCCCTAAAATAGAAAAGCCACCACAGATGTGATGACTTTTCGCCCCAAATTTGATTAACCCCCAATAGGGATTAACCTACTTATGTTCTACAAAGCTATTAAAAAGTTGGACGTACAACCCACTTTTTTGATTATTTATGAAATAATTACGTGTTTTCACGTACGAATGTTAACTTTTGTTAAAGTAGTCCGACGGAATATTCTCGAAGGTGCCGTCTTGGATTTTAGACACTGAAAAGCCTTCGTGAATGCTGTAAAACCCAATATCGCCATTTTTGTTTACCGCCACGTAGCCTACCTGAAATTCCTTGAAATGGGGATTCTTCTTCACAATACGGCCGATGGCTTCTTCACAAGCTTCTTGCGGAGACTTTCCTTGCCGCATCAATTCCACGATCAAAAAGCTTCCCACGGTTTTCAATACTTCTTCCCCCAAACCAGTTGCGGTAGCACCGCCTACCTCATTGTCTATAAACAACCCCGATCCTATAATAGGCGAATCCCCAACACGCCCAGCCATTTTGTAAGCCAAACCACTGGTAGTACAGCCTCCCGAGAGGTCGCCATTTTTGTCGATGGCCAGCATCCCTATGGTGTCGTGGTTTTCGATGTTGATGATGGGTTGGTACTCCGACTTTATTTTCCATGCCTCCCAGGCTTTCTTGGAAGCTTCGGTTAGTAGGTTTTCCTTTTGGAATCCCTGAGATACTGCAAATTGTTCGGCACCCTTCCCGGCAAGGATCACGTGGGGCGTTTCTTCCATAACCTTTCGCGCCACCGAGATGGCATGCTTGATGTGCTGTAAATAAACCACCGCCCCATAATGGCCCTCCTTATTCATAATGCAAGCATCCAGGGTAACGTTACCATCGCGATCGGGAAGCCCTCCCAAGCCCACGCTTTGCCCTTCGGCATTGGCTTCCTCTATACCACAACCTTGTTCCACGGCATCCAAAGCAGTTCCTTCTTTTTGAAGGACTTCCCAGGCTTTCTGGGTGGCGTCTTTCACATTCCAGGTAGCTACTACCAAGGGAATGGAATGCGGTGTTATTGGGATGGTGCCCTCTGAAGCCTTGTTGGTTTCATTTTCTTTACAGGCTAAGGCCGAAGCACCAGTTACCACGGCTAAACTACTTAAAGAAGTGCGTTGGATGAATTTTCTTCGTTTCATAATAAGGAGAATTGGAAGGAAAGGTACAAAAACGCGTTAAAAAAAAGTGAATTGCCCCGTAGCTTGCCTTCAGCCCGTTATCTTTGATGTTCCAAAAAAACACTTCATGCTGCGTTGGATCATTTTCATTAGTTTTTACTTGCTTATCGACCTGTATGCCTTTCAGGCCATACGTACCTTAACCAAAAACCAATGGGTTCATTGGGGGTATTTTGTGGTTTCCATAGGGCTTTTGGCCTTGTTCGTTTATCAAATAGCCGGGGGGCTTCACCACAGGCAGATGACCCCATTCCGCATGTATGTTTTTGGGTTTTTCCTCACTTTCTTTATCCCAAAACTAATACTCATCCTTTTCTTGTTTGGGGAAGATTTGGTACGTACCGGCGTTGGTTTGTTCTCCAAACTGGCTGGAAGCGACGAAGGATTTTATTGGCCCCAACGGCGAAAATTTTTGAGCACCTTGGCCTTAGGGGTCGCCGCAGTACCTTTTGCTTCTTTGCTGTATGGAATGTATCGTGGAAAATACAATTATCAAGTCTTGAAGTATGCCCTAGAGTTTGAGGATCTGCCCGAGGCCTTCGACGGGTATACCATTACACAAATAAGCGACATCCACAGCGGTAGTTTTGACAATGAAAAAAAGGTTTCTTACGGGATCGACCTCATCAATCAACAGCAAAGTGATGTCATACTCTTTACTGGCGATCTGGTCAACAACCGGGCCGATGAAATGGATGCTTGGCAAAAACATTTTGCAACACTTACGGCACCCGATGGCGTTTTTTCGGTATTGGGCAATCACGATTATGGCGATTACCTCGATTGGCCCAGTGAAGCGGCAAAAAGAGAAAACCTAAATAGGCTTAAGGAACTTCAGCAAGAGATGGGCTGGAAACTGCTGCTGAATGAACATACTACCCTTTCCCGAAACGGACAAAGCATCAAACTGATTGGGGTTGAAAACTGGGGAGCAGGAGGGTTCAAGAAGGCTGGCGATTTGGATAAGGCCTGTGAGGGAGTGCCAAAGGAGGCGTTCAAAATATTAATGAGCCACGATCCCTCGCATTGGACCGAAAAAGTAAAGCAGGACGATCGAAACGTTCAACTTACCCTTTCTGGACATACCCACGGGATGCAATTTGGGATAGAGGTGCCAGGCTGGTTCAAGTGGAGCCCCGTAAAATACCGCTATGAAAATTGGGCTGGGATCTATGAAAACGTGGGGAGGTACCTTAATGTGAACCGTGGATTTGGGTTTCTGGGATATCCCGGACGGGTAGGGATTTGGCCGGAGGTCACCGTCATTCAATTGAAAAAAACCCGAAATAGCACATAATTTCGCGGAAATGTTATATTTGTATTGAGCATTTGTTAAACCAATTCCAATTTATGTCAAAATTTGGTGAATTAATTGAAACCAACGTACCGGTGCTCTTGGATTTCTATGCGGAATGGGATCAGGCATGTTCCGACATGCACCCCGTGTTGCGGGACGTTGCAGCTGCTTTGGGGGATAAAGCTAGGGTGATTAAAATTGACATTGAAAAAAACAAGGAACTTTCTGAAGCCCTGCGGGTGAAAGGATTGCCTACCTTGATGATCTACAAAGATGGCGAGATGAAATGGCGCCAAAGTGGGGAACAGGATGCCAATACTTTGATTGGTTTGGTGAAGGAGTTCCTCTAAGCTACCCCCGAAACGTTCCATCCCTTTTCCCGGATGCTTTCCAAAACCCTGGGAAGCGCATAGCGAAGGTTTTTTTCTGCTTTCAAGCTGTCGTGGAACACAACAATACTTCCTGGCGAAAGGTGTTTTTGAACATTCTCCAAACATTGTTCTTCCGAAACCCCAGAATCCCAATCGTAACTCAAAATACTCCACATTACTATCGTATACCCTCTTTTTTGAATGCCTCGGGCCTGTGCTGCACGCATCTTGCCATAAGGAGGACGAAACCATTGCACAGGTTGATTGGTCGTACCTTCAAAAGCAACAACGTCCTTTAGATAAGCCTCCGTCTTGGTTTTGGTGCCCTTTAGGTGGTGATAGGTGTGATTGCCAAGGGTATGACCTTCATCAACAATCCTTTTGAACAGGTCTGGGTGTTTACGAACATTGTCGCCTATACAAAAAAAGGTAGCCTTGGCATTGAAGCCCTTTAGTACATCCAAAACCCAAGGGGTCACCTCTGGGATAGGGCCATCATCGAAGGTAAGGTAAATGGTATGGGAAGTTTTTGAAAACGCCCAAATTCGTTTGGGGTACCACCAACTAACAAATTTGGGCGTTTTAACTAGTTTCATGAAATCTTAATCAGACAAGGAATCGGTAAGGTTCAACAAGGAATCCAAAGCCTGGGCCCGCTTTTCTTTTTGCAAAAACTCCTCGTCGATGTCCATTCCCAAACGGGCAAACATCCCTCTGAAAGGCTGTAGGAAGTTCTTGAATTTTTCTTTTTCCTTTTGGTAGTACTCTTTGGTGTCGTACACATAAACAACCTCGACCAAACTTTCATATTGATTGAGCTTGGAGTAGATTTCCTCTAGGTTATCCAATTGTTCGGAAAGGCTCATACGGCCATAAAAGGCGGCGTATTCGGCGTAAATCTTGGAAGTTTCCTCATACACCTTGCGTGCTTTCTCGGTTTTTTCAATTTCGTAATAATTTTGGATGAAAGGCTCCAAAAGGGTATAATATTCAAAATACTTGACGGGCATTTTTTCCATGGCGAGGTCCATCACCTTTTCTGCTTTATCAATTTTTCCCTCTTCAATGAGCTTTTCGGCCAAACGGGCCAAATTGCTTCGGTAGGTAATGCCGTTCCTACGGGTTTCGGTATCATGGTAAATTTCGTCGCTTCCACTGTTCCCCCAATCCCATTTCATAACGATGTCGTACATCTTATCGGCATCAATACGTCCCATATCAAAAGGATTTCTTTTATCTACCGGTGTTTTAATGGGCACCAATTTGTACACCACTCCTTCCAACTGGAGGTAATCCTTCATCCAGAGGTAGTCATCGTCGCCAAAAGCCCCTCCACTGAAATAAATGGGGCGCTCCCAATGGTTGTTGGCAATGATGTCCAGCATCAATATGCGGTTTTTATAAATGTAATCTCCTTTTAGGTTGATGTCTATGTAAGGGACAATTTTGTCCGCATCCTTTTCAGCAACGATGCCATTTTTGAGCACCGCTTCCTTGTCTACGGGAATGCGGATGGTTTTTGACGGAAACGAATTGAGGAACTGTCCGCTGTTCAATTCTACTTTGTATTTCGAATTTTCACTCGCTACCCAATTCATCCAGGTGTTGACATCCAAGGTGTCCTTGGTGGTTTCCTGATAAGCAATCACATCCCGTACCCCATAGCGGTATTGCTCGTGTGTGAGTTGTGAAGGAATCGGATCGCTGTCAAAAGCCTTTTTCTTCATATCGTCGATGTACCAATCGGTTTGAAACAGACTGGTATTGACCACCCGTACATCCTGCCGGTAATGCTCCACATTTTGCTGGTACCAGAGAGCAAAGGTGTCATTGTCTCCAATGGTGAACAGGATGGCATCGGGACCACAGGAATCCAGATACATTTTCCCCATCGAGGCAGCAGTGTACTTGCCGCTGCGGTCATGGTCGTCCCAGTTTTGGGAGGCCATGAGTATTGGCACCGACAGGAGGGTCACAGAGAGCACTAAGGGGAGTGCTATTTTGGGCTTTAAATAGTCCTTCAACAATTCGTAGAGCGCATACACCCCAAAGCCAATCCATAGGGCAAATACGTAGAAGGAACCTACAACAGCGTAATCGCGTTCCCTGGGTTCGTAAGGCCGCTCATTGAGGTATACTTTCAAGGCCAATCCGGTAAACAAGAAGAGTACCATCAATACCCAAAAGCTTTTTTTGTCGTTTTTGGCATGAAACACCAATCCTAGGATGCCCAATAGCAGTGGCAGAAAATAATAAGTGTTTCGCGCTTTGTTATTGGCCAGTTCCGAAGGCAGGTCGTCTTGGGGCCCCAACCGCAAGTTGTCCACCCATTGGATGCCACTAATCCAATTGCCATTCAAATTACCACCTTGCCCTTGAATGTCGTTTTGCCTACCCACAAAATTCCACATAAAATACCGCCAATACATATAACTGAATTGGTGCACGAACATAAACTTCATGTTTTGGAGGAAGGAAGGTTTTTTAATATCCAAAAACGGGCCGAAACGCTTCAGGAAATCGTCGTATTCGTCCCCATCCACCAGGCCATTGGCGTGGGCTTCCTTGAACTTGGACACTTCCTCTACCAAACGTTCCTCGCCACGGTACTCCCTTTTGATGCCAAACTCCAGGCCGTTGGTGAATTTAAGGTAATTGGCATCGTGATCGGTGCTCCACATTCTGGGGAGGAATGCTTTTTGTGCATCGTCCAGGTTCTGTACCGCATTTTCCCATTCGTTCACGATAACGTATTTGCCCGTAGCCTCATCCTTTTCGTACTTAGGCTTGTCGTCCTTGTAAGGATTTTGGGGGTCCAAACCCGCATAGGTTTCTGTAAATTGGGGGCCATAAAACAGGTGCGTCTCCGGGTATTGCTCCCTATTGTAATAGGCCAAAAGTTCCCGGGCGTTGTTGGGGTTGTTTTCATTGATCACCGTTCCGGCATTGGCCCTAATGGGCAACATCAACCAACTGGAAAAACCAATAAAGATGAACAGAATGCATAGGATAAGCGTGTTTGCTTCGCCATACCCCTTTTTACGTGTGAATTTCAACCCGAAATAAAATAAGGCAATAAACAATACCCCTGCAAAAATGGTCCCGGAGTTAAAGGGCAGTCGCAGCGTATTGACGAAAAACAGTTCCGACCCACTAAAGAACTTCATGGTCATGGGCAGCAATAACTTGAAGATAAACAACAAGATGGCGACCACCACCACATTGGCAATGAGGAAGGTTTTAAGGGTAACGGTCTCGTATTTTTTAAAAAAGTAAAGAAACCCAATGGCG
This sequence comes from Flavobacteriaceae bacterium UBA6268, assembly GCA_002440705.1. GTDB lineage: Bacteria > Bacteroidota > Bacteroidia > Flavobacteriales > Flavobacteriaceae > DJVA01. The sequence continues at coordinate 29,361 of DJVA01000018.1, forward strand.
GGGATGGTCAACAAAGCCATAAAGTGTACCCCAAAGGAAAGCCCTACAATGAATGCGATAAGGATGAGCCATCGGTCGCCACGAGGGGTGAACATTTCCCGCTCCCAACGCAGTCCGCAATAAAACATGATGGACATGAGGCAGGCAGCCGAGGCGTATACTTCGGCTTCCACGGCCGAAAACCAAAAACTATCCGAAAACGTAAAAGCCAACGAACCTACAGCAGCACTACCTAAGATGGCGATGGCGGAGGTCTTATGGATTTCGGTGTGCTTGGACACCACGTTGGTCATCAAGATGGTAAGCGACCAAAACATGAACAGGATGGTAAAGGCACTGGCAAAGACCGACATCAAGTTGATGGTGAGTGCAATGCTGGATTGGCTCATGGCAAAGATGGAAAAGAAAGCACCCAAAAGCTGGTACAACGGTGCTCCCGGGGGGTGGCCTACTTCCAGGTTGCTGGCCGTGGTAATGTATTCGCCGGCATCCCAAAAGCTTACGGTAGGTTCAACGGTAGACCAGTAAGTAAAAAGTGCAATGGCGAACACCAACCAACCGGTAATTTTGTTCCATTTTGAAAAATTGAAATCGGCCATGAAGTTAACATCTATTGGTTGGGGCGAATTTAACAATAATAAATTTAGGGGGCTGATAAAAAAATGCTAACGCTTTGAGAAGGCATATATTTTCTAAAAAATTTATTTGCGCAACCCAAAGTTTGTGCTAAATTTGCGCCCACATTGTGGTATTGGCCCATGGTGTAACTGGCAACACGTCTGATTTTGGTTCAGAAGAGTCTAGGTTCGAGCCCTAGTGGGCCAACAAAAATTTGCAAGAGTCCTAAGGTTTTCGCTTAGGGCTTTTTTTTCAGGTCTTTATTGGTATAACGGGCGCTCACCGCAAGCGCGGCAGGCTGGCCCCTTCGCTAAATAGGTCCACCGGACATTTTCTTGACACTCGGCCAAGCTAGTAGCTAACAAAAACCCAACCTGAAAGGTTGGGTTTTTTGCTTCATTTCTTCTTGGTTCCTACATCTTAGTCACCGAAATCATGTTCACCTTCACGGGGCAACCTTCCGGTACGTCACATACTTTCTGGATGAAATCGTACTGCAATGTTTCCCCAGCCACGTTGATATTAAACCCTGTAGCCGTCGGGATGACTTCCACCGTATCATCGCTGATGGCCTGATAGGTGAGGGTAAAAGCATTGTCGTACAAAGGGTCCCCATCGCTATCCACCATGATGGTCGTGATCACGTTCGCTCGATCCTTCAACCGGGTTTCTTCTTTCTTGGACAGGTTGTCCATTTTCACATACCCGGTCGATTTGGTGCTTACTTTCACTTCGTAATCGATGGTTCCTTTTTCACTTTTCACGGAAAACTTGTTGACTTTGGTTTCCTGAACGGTTTGTTTGTTGGCCTCTTGGGCACTCATTCCGGTAAACAGGATCAGGGCAAAGGCGGCATAAAAAAATTTGATGGTTTTCATAGTTTCTCTATTTAGTTAAACGTTTTATTAAGTATTGCACTCCAATTTTGGAGACAGTCTTTACAAGGGTTGAGGTCAGTACGCTGCGGGCCCAATGCTGTTTCAGAAGCAAACCATGTTGCCTGATTTGCTCCCTGGAAATTTGGCGCTCGAGGTCTTTCTTTTTCAGTTCCAGTTCAATCTCACGCAGCGATTGAAATTGTCTTGGGTCCATGTTAAAAGTATTTGGCAGCCATTTTCTGGATGACGTACCGTTCTACCTTTCGACGCAGCAGGAAGACAACCAAGGTAAGCAGCAGGTAAAAAGCACCTACTACCAGAAAGCCCAAGGCCATGCTATCCAAAAGGCTGCCCAACCAAAAGGCGATGCCAATCGATACAAACGATAGCGCCAACAAGCCAACCACTCCAACAAGGGTTTTGTTGGCCGTACTGCTGGTGAAGGATACGGCCTGGTAAAACAATTTCAACCTGGCGTGTTCGTATTCCTCCACCACGTACTTTTGGGTAAGGTGGCCCATTTCCTTAAGGGTTTCTTGGGTGGTCATTCGTTTGGGTTTTTAGTTCATGTTAATGCTTTCGTTCTCCTTTTTGAGTTTGGCCAGTTTTTGCTCGAGGGCGGCAATCACATCGTCGGCCTTGTAGCTCATATCGGAGACCATTTTATCCAACTCTTCCGAAAACTCGTGTTTCTTATGGTGAAAGGTTTTGGAAATCTGGTCGGTGATTTCCTGGGTCTTGGCCACGATCGCATCCTTAGAGTCCAAGGCGCTCTTTTTAATTTTCTTACGGGTTTTGGATCCCTTATCGGGGGCAAATAAAATTCCGATGGTAGCTCCTACGGCCAGGCCGCTCACGATTCCTGTAATGACATTTGCTGTTTTTGACATGGTGATTGAATTTTTAAGGTTCTTAATGAAGTTTTTTACTAGCGTTTTCCATGCTTTTCATGGAGAAGTACCCTAAAATTAAAGACCAGAGTCTCTATTGTCAAGGGCTTTAACGAGGTTTAACCCAATTTGGGGAAGGCTTAACTTAAAAACTGTTAAAAAGGGGAAAGGATGTTAAAGGGCTTTAACAGAAACGGAACCTATAGCTGCGGCTCATGGGGTCAAAAATAAGGCCACAAAGCCTCGTTTGAAAGGTTCGCGCGGCATTAGGGGCAGTGGGTGTTTGCACGGCAGTAGGCACAACTATTTATGAATCCAAGCTATTTTCTTCTACAAACTTTTTGAAATCTTGAAAAAAAGTAATCAATTCATCGTGTGTCAATCTTAAAGTAATATTATCCGGGTCAAGTTCTCCTGCACGCTGCGCCATCTGGTCTACCAATAAGATGCCATTTTCATTGGCATAAAAAATCACGTCTTCATTGGCCCATGTATATTCTTCTCCCTTAGGTAAGGTTTTAGAATGTTCCAATCCATCAATAATTTCTTGGATTTTTGTTTCACTCCAGTCGTCCAAACTAAGTATTTGAGATATAATGTCAAATTTCTTGTCCTCAAAATTGACTCTGTAGTATTGCCAACCATACGTCTTATTTGTATGAATATAAAATTCGTATTTCATGATTATAGCTTTGGATGGGCGTTAATAATATTTTCATTTTTTATCTCTATTCTAATTCTAAAGCTCTTTTCTGAAGTTAACCCGTCATAAAACTTATGTCCTTTAGAATTAATAAAATCAGGGTCAACCCCCTTTGCCACTGTATTCTCATAAACCCAGGCCACTTCTTCCTTTATGCGCTCTAAACTCCAATTTCTTGGCAACATAGAGGATTCATCTGTTTTTGGAAATTTTTTCCTTGTAGGCTTTTTATGGTTATTTTAGCTTTAAATGGTGTGTCCTTAGGAAGCTGGCCTACCCCCACTACCGTGCGATACCATCGCACGGCAACAGGGGTACTCAATTACCTAGATGATAATGGAATTCTCCACGATTGAAACTTAGGATTATGAAAATAGACAAAAAGTCAAAATATTTGATGATAATTTTTATCATACCCTTCCTGATACAATTTGCATGCAACAGCGAACATGATTTTCAAAAAATTAATTTTAATTGGTCAGAAGATTATTTGGGTGAAATTGCACAAGGATTTGATCCCGAAATGAAGTATGATTTTTGGGCTCTGGTTCGAACCGGAATTCCTAACGAGAATTCGCTTAAGATAATGTACCAAACAAATGATGATCCATTGGTTGAATTGGATGATCTTTTTCAAAGAGGCTTCTATCATCAGGGACATATATCCAATGTGTTTTATTACATAGTCACTGTCAAGGATGGAAAGGATAGTTATTTTACGGATACAAATAGTTTACTTCGTTTTCTTGGCAAAGTCAATACCATGGAAGAAGCTGTGATGATTGCAAAGATAAATGGGTTTGGGATCGACAATGGTAATCCTAAAGGAAGTTCCTTTCGTAAAACCGACAATGGCTTTGAGTTTTTGCTTATGAAAAGTGAAGGTCCAGGCCTTATCGAGTTTCGGCAATATTTGGTTAGTGTGGACAAGAAAGGGTTTGTAACGTCAGAAAAAAAGGAAATCTATTGTAGCGGATACGAGGATTGTTATAAACAATAGGAAAAGTGGAATAGCATTGAAAAAAATTAAGTATATTTTAAATATAATTTGTTGGATTCCATGGCTTTACATCATGGCCTTTTATAGTTATGTTGTTAGGGCAATTAATAAACTTGGCTTGGTACCATCCTATAATAATCCTGATCCGTCTGAGCTGGGCTTTGATTCACATAGAGAATTGATAAATTTCACTTTTGAGATATCTTTTTAGGCTCTGTTAACTTGCACCCTATTACTCCTACTATGCTATTATTTTAAAATCATACCAACCAAATATTCCAAAATTGCAATCTGGGGCGCTTTGGCAATTTTTTTATATAATATTTTTTTAGACCCTTTTGACACATGGTATTTGGATTAGCACCCGAAATATGTTTTTGTAGAATGTGCCAAAGAAAACACCTTAAACTCGAATCATGAAATGTAGCAGCTTAATTGTTTTGATTTTGTTATTGAACAGTTGTTCGTCACAAAACAGCATGGATTACGACCAATTACTCAATGGGCTTTCCAATAATTATGTTTTTATAAAAAAAGAAATGGGGGCCACTAATTTTTATGAATACTATAAAATAGATCGCAACAGGGAGGCAAAGGATAGTTTGGTTTATAGAAATGCGGTTTTTGATTTTTATGAAGCGCCAGTTGGTATCGTCGCCTTTTTGTTAACCTTTGAAAACGAAACAACCACTTATGTAAATTGGATTCATACCAAAAACCCGTTTTCTTCAAGAATAGAAGCATTGGATTTATTGACAAAATCACAGTCTGCCCTGGTGCTAATTGACAATTATCTTGCAAACAGGAAAGACACTATTTTGGTACCGGCTTATTTTAACAAGCTGAATTACCAAGCCATTGAAAATTTTTATAACGAAAACAAATCAAAAGATAAGGATGTCATGAGAGCAAATTATTTAGAGTTTCTAGATAAAGATATTTTGGAATAATTTTGACCAAACGTGCTTTTGCAAAGTGTCCAGCTCTCAAGCGAAATCGAAGATTCGATGGGGCCAATATTTTACTTAGGGACTGGGCAACAATTTAAGATATAAAGAGTGGTATGAAAAAAACAATACAGCATACATTTTTCCTTCTATCAATGTTGGTGATCCCACTTTCGTGTCGTGGACCGCTCTGCAAGAACTATGAGGCCCTATTGCCTGATCAGGAATACAAAATCAAAGTGAAATTCATCAGGAAGGATAGGGGTTTCGTCTGTATCAATACAAGGTACGTTTTTGACCCTCTCCACAATCATGAAAAGGAATACAACCAAAAATGGTTTGACAACTACATCAAGGAAGGAGACTCCATTTTGATAAGGCCCCTTAACGATACGGTGTATGTTAAAAGGAATGGCACCGTAAAATGGTTTCGTCATGGAGGATAAAGGTCAATAATTACCGGTTGCTAATAATACGATTAATCTATAATGAGATCACCAGTCCATAAATCATATCATAAACAGTTTTTGTTTGTTGCATTGTATTTGACAATTCTGAATGGTATTTCTCAAAATCAAAAACCCCCCGCTGCCGCGAGAGCAAAAGGAAAACCTTGATTATGGATACATTTGATCAAATAATAGACTTACTCCCAAAAAAGTTTCTTAAAAAAATACATTCCCTAAATAGAGAAACTGAATTGGAGGAGAACATTGGACTCACCGGAGACGATGCAGATGAATTTCTTAGTGATTATGCCGAAAAGTTTAATGTAGACATTAGCGAATTTATTTTTAATGATTATTTTCTTGAAGAGGGAGAAGATCATTTTCAAACTATTGCATCTTGGTTTTTTGGTCAGAAAATAAAAAAAAATGGTAGGAAGCGATTGACATTGGGACATCTTGAAGATGCAGTTAGGAAAGGAAAATTAGTTTAAGGGTTATTTACAATCCAGCTGGTTTTTGCAAAGTGTGCCCCCGCCACCGGACCGAGCGTAAAAAAAGTGTCCGGTGGACACTTTTAGCGAAGGTGCCAGCCGGCGCACTGGCATCCTTCAATAGTAGCTTCTTACATTAAGTACTGGAGTCTTTTTACCACGCGAAAGGTTTGCGCGGCAGCAGGGGGGTACAAACAACAAATCCAGAAAAAATTAGAATCAAAAAGAAAGTAAACTAATGTCATACAGTATTAAATTATTGGTAATTATCCTTTGGCTGTCTATTGCCATAACTGGGCTATTTGCAGTACAATGGTTTCATTCGCAAGTCATGCAGGATATTTTTATTGGGCTTTTTACCTTGGGAGCAGTTCTTCTGGTATTATACCGAGATATTTTTCTGAAAAGTAATCCAAATAATGTTATAGCCACAGTGGCACTTATAGTGTCTTATTTGTCTATTATTAAAATTGGGGCTTTAAGATCCTCGATTTCAATCATCCTATTTTCCTTTGCAATTATATTGCTGCTTGCAAATAGAATCTTGCTAATGTTTAATACAAAAAATAAAGCATAGCTAGGGGAGTTCTCCCGCTACAGCGCGATGGTATCGCGTGGTACGTTGCAACCCGCAACCGGACCGAGCGTAAAAAAAGTGTCCGGTGGACACTTTTAGCGAAGGTGCCAGCCGGCGCGCTGGCGAAATACAAGAGATGCTTCGACAGGCTCAGCATGACGTCGTAACACCCCATCGGGCACAGCCCGAACCCTTCGGGTAAGAGGACGGAGCGTGTAGAATCACTCCGGTGGAGTGATTTAGCGAACGGGCCAGATTGCGCTTTGGCAAGAAAAGCTCCGAGATTCAGGAGCGTAGCGACGCGGAGTTTTCGAGCGGTTTTTGCCATCGGCAAAAAATTCCTACGCGAAGTCCCCTTTTCTTTTGGTTTGTTTTCTTTTGGGGAGGCAAAAGAAAATGAACATAAAAACAAACCCCCGCTACCGCGCGATTGTATCGCGTGGTACGTTGCAACCCAAAACCGGACCGAGCGTAAAAAAAAGTGTCCGGTGGGCACTTTTAGCGAAGGGGCCAGCCGGCGCGCAGGCATTCATACAATCTTGAATCTGCAACCTCCCCCTCCCCCTCGGGGGGAGGTGTCCGAAGGACGGAGGGGGACCCGCAACTCCCAACACACTACCAATCCTTTTTTTCCGTACTTTTACATTTATGGAAACATTGGTGGAAAAAGCAGCGCAGTACGTTACGCAACTGCTTCGGGAACAGCTCCCTAAGGAAAATACCTATCACAACCTCGCCCACACCCACCGCGTCGTGGGGCAGGTCACCGAATTGGCCCGCCTCGAAGACTGTAGCCCTACCGACAAGGCCTTGCTGCAATTGGCCGCTTGGTTCCACGACACCGGCTTTATCCATTCCGATGAAAACCACGAAGCCCACAGTGCCGAAATTGCACAGGCCTACCTCCAAGAGCAGCAATTGCCCCAAGAGCAGATCGATACCATTATCCGATTGATTCGTGTCACCCAAATGGCGGTACAGCCCACCACGCTCCTGGAAAAGATCATGAAGGACGCCGATTGTGGCCACGTGGCTTCCTACGCCTATTTTGACCTTTCGGAAGCCCTGCGGCAAGAGTTGGTGGCCAAAAAGGGCACCGACCTTACCAAAAAACAATGGTTGGAACAGAACAACGATTTCTTCCAAAACCATACTTTTTACACCCCTTCCGCCCAAGAACACTGGTCGGCAGGAAAGCAACACAACCAGGAAGTCCTCGCCCAAAAACAGCAGCAACAGGAGGCTAAGTTGGAAAAGAAGAAACCGGCCAGCCGTAAATTGGGCCGTGGCGTGGAGACCATGTTCCGGGTGACCCTCAAAAACCACATCGACCTCAGCTCCATCGCCGATACCAAGGCCAACATCCTGCTATCGGTAAACGCCATCATCATTTCGGTGGCCTTGTCCAACCTGGTGCCCAAACTGGATGCCCCCAGTAACTCGTTTTTGATCTATCCCACCCTGATATTGATGCTGTTCAGCGTGGTCTCGGTGGTGCTTTCGGTACTTTCCACCCGCCCCAACGTGTCCAACGTATCGGTTACCCGGGAAATGATCAAGGCCAACAAGACCAACATCCTGTTCTTTGGGAATTTCCACAAAATGTCCCTCGAAGAGTTTGAGTGGGGCATGGATTACCTCATCGACAACGAAGAGACCCTTTACAATTCCCTTACCAAGGACCTTTATTACCTGGGCTTGGTGCTGGAACGTAAATACCGTTTATTGCGCATTACCTATACGGTCTTCATGATAGGCATCGTCGTATCGGCTTTGGCTTTTATCATCAGTTTTTATGATTCGTCACACCTCAACTAACACACCATGGAAACACTTTTACAAACTGGCCCTTTCGTCACCAAGGTATCTTTCCGTCTGTTGAAGGAGACCTACCTAGCACTCCAAAAATCGGCAGATCCCTCCACCCAAAAAGTAGTGGCCCAGGCCCTCGAGCTTTTTGAAAAGGAGCCTTCCTTGGAATCGGGATATCATACCCAAAAGGCTTTCGACAAACACAAAAAACAAATCGACGAGTTGATGGCCTGCCTCTTCCCCCCCGCCCTCACCTTAAACGAAATCAAGGTCGCGGTCTTTCCATTTTCCAACATCATTTTCTACGAAAGCGATCGTTTAAAGAACATCCGTGCCAATGCCCAAAGCAATGTGGACGAAGACATTTGGAACCTGTTTGTGGAAGACGGATACGATTTCAACTTCTTGGCTTACGCCATTGTATTGGCCCGACACTATCAGTACCAGATCGACCTTTCCAGGCCCATTCATGTGAAGGTGCTGCAAAAGGACGGCAATGAAAAAACCTATCGTGCTACCTTCAATGCCGATTTCATCGATCTGTATCCCAACGAAAGCGCCATCGAGATCACCGAGACCATCTTTGACGAACTGATGGCCGATCCCTACAATCCCCAAAACTGGGCAAAATACTTCCCAGAGGGCTCCTGGACCATTGAAGGATTTGGCATCCTGAACCTCATCGACGTGAGCAAGGACGAGCAGATCGATCTGTTCAAAACCCACCTCATCCAGCCCAATACGGAAACTTCCATGGCCAAGATTGTAAGTGACATCCAGGATATTTTTGGATACAAGGACCTGCGGGTAGGCAGTTATCAGGTTCGGAACAACCAAATACTACCCAGCTACAAGGATAGCATCCTGAGCATCTCCATCGGGCCGCAGCAATCCATTCCCTGTAAGGAGTATGCCTGCGATTTTGTGGAGGACCAATTGTTCCAAATTCGAAAACCGGTGGTCCTGTCGAGCGTGGAGAGCTACCATCAAGGAAGTGGAGGAAATCATCTAAGCAATATGTTGACGGAGCAAGGGATTAAAAGTGTCATTCTATTGCCCATCCACGTGAACGAAGAGTTTTCCATTGTGGTAGAGGTCGCCTCCAAGATAAAGAACCAACTCAATGCCATCAACCTACTGAAACTGGAACCCATCATTCCGTTCATCCAGAGTTATGCACGAAGAACCCACGAGGAGTTTGAAAACCAGGTAAGTGCCATCATCCAGCGGGAATGTACATCCATTCACCCTTCGGTAGAATGGCGCTTTCAGGAGGAAGCCTTGCGGTACCTTCAAGTTACCCAACAAGGCAAACAACCTACCTTCCATGAAATTACTTTCCAAAATGTGCTCCCGCTCTATGGACAAATAGACATCAAAGGTTCCTCCGATGCGCGAAACGATGCCATTCAAAAGGATTTGATGCAACAGCTAAACCTAAGCCGTGACATCCTGATGACCCTGATTTCGGAAAAGGAATTACCCTACTATGAGCAGTTGGTGTTTCACATCGATCAGCACCTCACCAAACTGAAAAAAGGCTTCCACAGCAACACGGAACAGCATACCCAAAATTTTTTCCAGAAGGAATTGCTGCCCCTTTTTCAGCATCTAAAGGAAACCCAAGGCAATCTTACGGCCCTCAATACCTTCTTCAAGAAATTTGACCACGACACCCAATCCATTTACGAAGCCCGTAAAATGTATGACGAAACCGTGGATGCCATCAACAATGAACTGTCCGAGTTTATTGAGGCCAAACAGTTATTGGCCCAGGAAATATTTCCCCACTATTTTGAAAAGTACAAAACCGATGGGGTAGAACACAATATGTATGTGGGGCAATCGATTACCCAACAAGAAACTTACCACATTACCGACCTGTATAACCTTCGCCTTTGGCAACTGCAGGTGATGTGTGAAATGGAAGCCCTATTTTACCAAAACCAGGAACAATTTCCCATACAGTTGCAGGTAGCCTCGATGATCTTTGTGTACGACGTGCCCATCACCATCCGCTATCGTATCGATGAAAAACAATTTGATGTGGATGGGGCGTATAATGTGCGTTATGAAATGATCAAGAAACGCATCGACAAAGCCCGCATCAAAAACAGTGAAGTACGACTGGCTCAACCGCAGAAATTGTGCATCGTGTTTTCCAACCGCTTGATCGAACGCGAATACCTAAAGTATTTGGAGTTTTTACAATCCAAAAAGTACATCGGTTCCAATATCGAAGTGGTCGATGTGGAAGAATTGCAAGGAGCCAGTGGCATGAAAGCCATTCTAGCAGAGATCAACTTGAACCTCGACCAATCCAACCGTCTGTTTACCATCAAGGATCTGGAGGTTGTGGAATAACTAATTCGTGCATCCGTTCCGTAAAACATATGGACTCTTGCTGCTTTTCCTTTTAGGAGGGTGTGCTTCCTATGAACTTCAAATCAGTGACCGAGCGAACAGCTATAAGCCATCCTCTCCCTTGGTGGAGGGAGATGGTGCTGTGAACGTGTTTCTCATTGGTGATGCAGGGAAGGCCCATGATGGCGGAGCTTCCCCTGCGCTTCAGACCTTGGCCAATTATGGCAAGGAGGCCGATGCAGACGACCTACTACTGTTTTTAGGGGATAATGCCTATCCCAAAGGCATTCCCAAAAAAGAGGATGACCATTACGAAGAGGCCCTTTTGGCCATGAACCTCCAACTGGAAGTCGCCAAACAATTTCCCGGTAAAGTCATTTTCATCCCGGGTAATCACGATTGGTATAGCGGTTCTAAAGGATTGAAGACACAGGAAAAGATGGTTGAAGAGGCATTAGGGAAAGAGGCGTTTTTACCAGAGGATGGATGTCCGATTGAAACCGTGGATTTATCCGATGACATCGTGCTGATCGTGATCGATTCACAATGGTACATCACCAATTGGGACCGCTACCCCACTATGAACGACGATTGCGACATCAAAACCCGAGAACGGTTTTTTGAGGAGTTGGAAAGTGAAGTCAAAAAAGCCAGAGGAAAAACCACGCTCATCGCGGTACACCACCCCATGTTTTCGAATGGACCACACGGAGGTCAGTATTCCTTTGGCGACTACCAAATGCCGCTACCCGTATTGGGGTTTGTCAAAAACAGCATCCGAAAAAGCGGAGGCATCATCAACTCCGATTTACAAAACAAACACTACAATGAGTTCCGGAAGCGATTGATTGCCTTGGCACAACAAAACTCAAAAACGGTTTTTGTTTCCGGACACGAGCACAACCTACAATACATTGTACAAGACAACCTCCCACAAATTGTATCGGGCTCAGGTTCCAAACTCAACCCCACCAAAAATACCCATGGCGGGTTGTTTTCCTATGGAGCCCCGGGCTTCGGGGTCCTTTCCATAAGGACGGATGGCAGCTCCAAAGTTTCTTTTGTTTCTGCGAATGACCCAAAAATAGTGTTTCAACAGGAGGTCCTGCCCAAAGACCAAAGCAGTGCTAAAATCGAGTTTGCAACTCAGTTTCCCCCTAAAGTAACGGCTTCCATTTACACGCCTGCCGAAACGGAAAAGAGTGGGTTTTATAAATTCCTTTGGGGTGAACGATTCCGAAAATACTACAGTACCCCCATAGAGGCCCAAACCGTTTCCCTCGACACGCTTTATGGAGGATTGGTACCCGTTAGAAAGGGAGGTGGGCATCAGTCCAAATCGTTGCGACTTAAAGACCGGAATGGCACACAATACGTGATGCGGGCGTTGCGAAAACAACCAGTACAATACCTGCAAAGTACCGTGTTTCGGGATCAATACATTGAAGGCCAGTTTGACGATACCAAAACGGAAAGCTTGGTCTTGGACGTATTTACCGGGGCGCATCCCTATGCGCCATTCGTCATTGGTGATTTAGCGGATGCTGTAGGGGTGTACCATACCAATCCCCGTTTGTTCTATGTCCCGAAGCAGGCAGCACTGGATGGTTACACCGGCGATTTTGGGGATGAACTCTATATGATTGAAGAACATACTTCCAAAGGCCATGGAGACCTGGCAAGTTTTGGGTATTCGGATAAAATCATCAGTACCTACGACTTATTCAAAAAATTACACAAGGATGAAGATTTTACCATTGACGGGGCCTCCTACATCCGAGCGCGTCTCTTCGACATGCTTATTGGCGACTGGGACCGCCATCAAGACCAATGGCGCTGGATCGAATTCAAGGAGAACGGAAAAAAAGTATACCGTCCGCTGCCAAGGGATCGCGACCAGGCATTCTCAAGGATGTCTGATGGGGTACTCTTGGGTGCCGTCACCGCCCTAACCCCAGGTGCCCGGTTGTTGCGAAAATACAGTGGAGACTTGAAAGATGTTAAAGGGATGAATTTGGAACCCTATCCATTGGACATGGCCTTTTTGGGCGATACCCCCAAGGAAGTATGGGACCAACAAGTGGTACGGATGCAAGAAGGACTCACCGATGAAGTCATCGAGAAAGCTTTTCTAAACCTTCCAAAGGAAGTCAGCGATGCCACCGTGGAAGAAATTAAGGACATGCTTAAATCCCGGAGGAAAAATTTACAAGCTATTTCGGACCGCTATTATAAGCTTGTAAGCAAATTGGGGGTCATCACTGGAACCGATAAGGATGATGCTTTTGTAATTACAGCGCATGAAAATGGGAACGTTACCGTGGAGGTGTACCGCATTAAGGACGGGATGCTAAAGGACAAGTTTCATGAGCGCACTTACCATCCATCGGAAACCAAGGAATTGTGGTTGTATGGGTTGGATGATGACGATACCTTTACCTTGAATGGAAAAAGTAAAAAAATTAAAATTCGATTGGTTGGCGGGCAAAATAACGATGTCTACAACATCCCTGAAGGTAAAAATGTGATCCTTTACGATTACCAATCCAAGCCTAACGATATAAGTAAGGCTCGCAGTGCAAGTATCAGGCTTCGGGATGATTACGAAACCAATAATTATGACTACAAGAAACTCAAAACCAATACCAACCAACTGGTGCCATCCATTGGCAGCAATCCAGATGACGGTTTTCGATTGGGAATTTTGGACACCTATACCGTGTACGGATTTGAACGAAATCCCTTTACTTCCAAGCATACGTTAAGAGCGGAATATTATTTTGCCACAGAAGGTTTTGACGCAACCTATCAGGGGGTTTTTGCCCACCTTCCGTTTCCCCTCAATTTGGGTTTCAAAGCGAGGATTACTTCAGATACCTATGTAGGGAATTTCTTTGGTTATGGGAACAGCACCCCAAACGAGGCAGAAGATGATGCCTTCGATGTGGATTCGGATTTCAATCGAATTCGCCAGCAGCACATGGAATTCACTCCTTCCCTGTCGTGGAAAGGGTTCGATGGCGCGGAAGTTATTTTGAGTGTGGGTTTTGAAAGTGTTGAAGTAGACCGAACCCCAGATCGCTTTTTAGCGACAATATTGACCGAAGAGGCCTCAGTTTTTGGCTCCAATGACTTTTTGAAAAGCACCCTGAACTACCATTTTAAGAATCAAGACAATGAAGCGTATCCCACTTTGGGATTGGAGGCATCCATCGAAGGTGGTTTTATCAAAAACCTAAAAAACAGCAATCAATTTGGTTTTGTAATTCCCTCGCTTACCTTCATCCAAAAAATAAGTCCGGATGGGCGATTGGTCTTTGCGACCAAAATCAAGGGGAGATGGACTTTGGGCGATGATTATGAGTTTTACCAAGCAGCAACCATAGGCGCAGATGATGGGCTTAGGGGTTACCGCAACCAACGTTTTACCGGGAAAAATTCCTTTTACCAGAATGTGGATGTTCGGTATAGTTTCAGTCGCATCAAAACGGCCCTCGTGCCTATTACCCTGGGTATTTACAGTGGTTTTGATTATGGAAAGGTTTGGATTGACGACCGCTTTGTTTTGGACCCAAGCCACAACCAAAGCCGTTTCAACACCTCCTATGGCGGGGGGTTATTGGTAGAGGGTGCCGATATGCTAACAGGACGACTAAGCCTATTCGCATCGGAAGAAGGAATGCGTTTTTCCTTCGGAATAGGGTTCGATTTCTAATCATTTTCCCTTTTAAACTGCCTAATGATCAACCCCAATGGACGATCGTAAGTAAGGTAGTTGGACATCCAATCCAAAAAAGCAATGAACTTGTTTCGGAATCCTACCAAAGACAAAATGTGCACCAACATCCAAACCACCCACGCAAAACTTCCCTGAAACTTGAATTTGGGCAAATCGACTACCGCTTTTTTCCTACCAATGGTCGCCATAGTCCCCTTATCCTTATAAGAAAACCGTTCCATGGGTTTTCCTAAAACCTGATTTTTTAAATTCTTAGCCAAATGTTTTGCTTGCTGCTGAGCCACGGGAGCCAACATGGGCAACCCCCTTGGAGTTTCCTCGGTTACTTGTCCAGCAACATCGCCAATGGCAAAAACGTGTTCGTGTTCCTTCACTTGGTTGAAAGCATCCACCATGACGCGATTTCCGCCCATCAAGCAATTTTCTCCGAGCCCCGCAATAGGAGCGCCCTTCACCCCCGCCGTCCATAAAACGGTATCGGTATGGAAAGCATTCCCATTTTCCAGGGTAAGTTCACTTCCGTCATAACCATTAACCCTTGCGTTCAGAAATACCGTTACTCCTAATTCCTGCAAGTATTGAAGGGTTTTGGAGGAAGCCTGTTCCGACATGGTTTTCATCAATCGGTCTCCTGCCTCGTACAAATTGATGTTCATGTATTGTGTATTCAATTCGGGAAAATCCCTTGGGATGACGTATTTTTTCATCTCGGCGATGGCGCCGGCCATTTCCACGCCTGCCGGGCCGCCTCCCACAATGGCCACGTTCAGTATTTCGGGAACCTCCTCGCGGGAATGGTACAATGCCTTTTCCAAATTCTGAAAAATATAACTGCGAATGTTCAGGGCATCAGGAATGGTCTTGAGGGTAAGCAACTGATTTTTGATCGATTCGAACTTAAAATAATTGCTTTCACTCCCGGTTGCCACCACCAAGACATCGTAAGAGAGCTCCCCGATGGAGGTAATTACTTTTTTTGAAGTGGTCTCTACCGAAACCACTTCGGCCATTCGAAAACTAACGTTTCGGTATTCCCTGAAGATACGACGAATAGGGTATGCAATACTGTATGGCTCCAATCCACCTGTCGCCACTTGGTACATTAGGGGTTGGAAGTTGTGGAAATTGTTCCGGTCTATGATGAGTACGTCGAAGTATTTTTTGCTCAACTTTTTGGCGAGGGTAATGCCGCCAAATCCGGCACCAATGATAACTACTTTTGTCTTTGGTTTCATAAAAGCATTTCTCCCGCAAAAATACGGCAAACCCAGAAGCCTGCCTTGTAATTTTATAAATACATAAAAAAAGCCCCAAAATATCTGGGGCTTTAAGGATCATGCATTAAGTATTTATTCGTAAAACGTTACCGAACCATTGCTAAGGTCGTACATGGCCCCGACGATTTGGATTTCCCCTTTTTCCTCCATCTCCTTCAGGATGACGCTTTGGCTGCGGATGTTTTCAAGGGTCATTTCCACGTTCTTTTCGGCCACGGCATCTACAAATTCGGTATTGGAAGAGTTTCGAAGTTCCTTTCCCTTGGGCTGTTCCACTGCATATACGGCAGGTTCAATTTTATTAATGAGCGCCGTAAGGTTACCCATGCGGGCATGGTCGCAGGCGCCTTTTACGGCACCGCAACTGGTGTGCCCCAGTACCACGATCAATTTGGTACCTGCTAGTTTACAGGCAAACTCCATACTTCCCAGAATATCCTGGTTTACGAAGTTTCCGGCAATCCGAATGCTGAAGATGTCTCCCAAACCTTGGTCGAACACCAATTCGGCCGAAACCCTCGAGTCGATACAGCTAAGGATGGTTGCAAAGGGAAACTGTCCTTCGGCAGTTTCGTTGACCTGCTGCAATAAATTGCGGTTGGCCTTCAGATTATTTTGAAAACGAAGATTTCCCTCCTTCAAAAAATTTAGTGCTTTCTGAGGGGTCATCGTAGCTTGTGTTTCTTGTGTATGTGCTTTCATGGGTGTGTTTTTATGCTGATTTTGGTCTTAGTTTGAAAAATTCGATAAAGCTGGAAGGATTTTCCACAGTGCCCCTTTCGGAAATCAATTTAATGGTAATATTCCGATTTCGAGCCTTTTCGGAAAAATCTTCCAAAATTTCCACGATGTCGTTGTCCAAGTAGCGGGTTTTCCGTACATCGAGTTCCAAATGCGTACCCTCGCTTAGGGCGTCCAATTCCTTTAGGATGGCACCTTTATTGATAAAGGTAACTTCTTCGGCAAGGGCCATTTTCACCTTGGAAACGCCGTTTTCAACAGCTTCAATATGCAAGAAATGTGAATTCTGGTAACTTTTAATCAGGATCACTACAATCCCAACAATCAATCCCAAACCAATCCCAACCAGCAAATCGGTAAATACGATGCCTACTACGGTGACCACGAAGGGAACAAATTGTTTCCAGCCCATTTGATACATTTTTTTGAACAAGGAAGGTTTCGCCAATTTATATCCAACCACCAATAAAACCGATGCCAAAACCGATAAAGGAATCATGTTCAATAGTCTTGGAATCAAAATTACGGAAATCAACAAAAGGAACCCATGAATGATGGCCGACATTTTGGTTTTCCCTCCCGACTGGACATTGGCCGAACTCCTTACAATAACTTGGGTGATAGGTAACCCCCCTATAAGTCCCGAAACAATGTTTCCGGTACCTTGGGCCAGTAATTCACGGTTGGTAGGGGTAACCCGTTTCTCGGGATCCAACTTATCGGTAGCTTCCACGCAAAGCAAAGTTTCCAAACTTGCAACCAAGGCAATTGTAAAGGCCGTAATCCAAATGTCTGGGCTTGTTATGGCACTAAAATTGGGAAAGCTGAATTGCCCCAAAAAAGAAGCTGCATTTTCTGGAATGGGGACTTGGACCAAGTTTTTTGATGCAATGCCCCAATCAGATCCTTGGGTGAAGGTGAAATACAAAATACCCAATACCACAGCAACCAAGGGCCCCTGAATGAGTTGGAATAGTTTGAAACGTTTGGCCATCACTTTCTCCCAAAGAATCAAAACCCCCAAACCTATGGCGGCTACAAGGGTAGAACCAAGACTCACAAAATTGAGGGAATTAATGATTTCCGAAAAAGTGTTTTGCCCATCTACTTGGAAGAACGCAAAATCGCCTTCAGGATCGGCATCATATCCAAAGAAATGCGGAATTTGTTTGAAAATAATAATGATTCCAATACCCGTCAACATTCCTTTGATGACCGAAGAAGGAAAATAATAGCCGATAATTCCGGCACGGAGGATCCCCAATAGTATTTGAATGGCACCTCCCAATACCACAGCCAAGAGAAAGTTCTCAAAACTGCCCAAAGTAGCAATGGCTCCTAAAACTATGGCAGCCAATCCAGCGGCTGGACCACTAACGCCAATCTGTGAACCACTTAGGGAACCCACAAGGATTCCTCCAACAATCCCTGCGATAAGTCCTGAGAACAGTGGCGCCCCACTTGCCAATGCTATTCCCAAACACAAGGGCAGGGCAACAAAAAATACCACAATACTTGCCGGTATGTCTTTTTTCAAATTTTTAAACATAACAATGAATTTGTTTCCCGAACGGGAAAAGATTTAGAAATAATTTTAAAATAAATGGAATTATGCCCTGTATTCGGGAGGCGGAGGCAGTATGCTTGGCAAGTTCACACTCTGAACCAAAAGATACTTGGCATTTAAGCCATTGGGTTCCGAAGAACCCCAAAATGAAGTCGAAAAATCCAACACAATCCAGTCCTTTTCAGCCTTTTCCTTTGCTAATTCTTTTTGGCTTTCTTGCGAGGGCTCCTTTTCAGGAGCATCGACCAAGGAATAAGAAGTTTTTTCCTTCACCTGTAAATAGGAAACTGCCATGGGAGCTAAAATGCTAAATACCATGAGCAATGAAAAAAGGAATTTTACTGATTTCCGGATCATTTTGATTTTTAAAGGCCTAAAGATATTTTGAATGTGCAAAAAAGGTCCCTAATGGTTTGTTAAATTTTTAGTGAAACATGAATCATAAAAAGGGCTCGCCGTATGACGAGCCCTTTCGAAAGCTTCCTATCAACAATCCTATCGCTTAATAAATCGTTTTACCACAGACTGATTTCCTACCTGTATAGTTACATTATAGATTCCTTGTGCCAAACTTGAAACATCCAATTGGAATGATTCATTAATGTTATTTTGGGTAAGGATGATTCTTCCTTGCATATCAATTACCGTCATACCAAAATTCCCAACTTCTAGTCCCTGAATTGTCAGGGTGTTTTCTACAGGGTTTGGATATACGGCGAAGGCATTCCGGATGTTTTCCTGGACACTTAGAGGTACTGGAGGCAATTCCACCATATCCCCACCTGAGGGCAATGCTACCCACAATCCAAAAGCGGGTCCATCGCTATTATTGGATGGATCCAAAAAACCAGAGGCCACCACTACCAATGCAGCCCCATCCAGTCCCAAAGTGCTTAAGGGTGCAGAAAATTGAGCCACTGCTGTTGTCCCTGAAGCATCTTGGATTTCTAAGGTGTAATCATTGGTTGGCAATTCTAGGTAGCCTTGGAAATCGGTGTAGGCTAAGTCGTCTACAATGGTGCCGGCCCCAACACCAACTTCCGCCACGTCCACGGTGGGGGCATCGGTAGAACCGTGATGCACCAATACATCTGTATTCGTTCCTGTTGTTGCAGCTTCGCGGCCCATAGGATATACTTCCAGACCAAATGGAGGTGCAGGATCGTAGCCAGTGAGACTCACAATTCCATCGGCGACCACCACATAGGTTTCGCCATCCATAAGTGTTACAGGGAATGTGGCAATGGCATCGGAAGCACTCGAACTATTGGGTGGTGCAATGCCAATAACCACCTCCACATCGGCAGGAAAATCAATGAATGGGGTAGCCGTACGAAATGCAAAGTTGTCCACCGCCAATACATCGTCCAAATAGACATCTACTTCCGCAGCTGCGGCGTCGGCAGAATTGTGGATTACTTGAACCCTAGCTTGGGAAAACACCAAGACAGGAAACATTAAAAAAACGAAAGGCAATAATGTTCTTTTCATAGCTGGTTTTGTTTAAAGTTAATAACTGATGTTTAAACAATTTTAGATGTCAGATTACTACCTACTTATTTGTCTTTAATAAAATTTTAACTTTTTGTTTAATTTTAAGAGTGAATTGTTAGACAAATCAAAATACCTGAATCCCTCCTACTTTTCACATTTTTTTGTGAATACCATCTACTGCAATCTGTATCTTTATAACCGAAATTCATTTTTACCAATATGAAATATCTTTTACTTGGAATTGTGACTATTAGTTTTGTTTCCTGCCATACCGCACAGAGTAGTATGCCGGATGTCAAAATGATGACTCGAATCGACTATGCCAATACCATTACTGCAGAAGATTTGAAAACGCATCTTTACCAACTTGCCAGTGATGATATGCAAGGAAGAATGACGGGAGAGCCCGGACAGAAAATGGCAGCGGAATATTTGAAAAACTTTTATGAGAATGAAGGCATTGCATCGCCCATAGGTGAAGGCAACTATTTTCAAACCATTCCAGCGGAGTATTTCAACAGAATGAAAAACCCTAAGGCTTCTGAAAATGTAGTCGCTTTCATCAAAGGAAGTGAAAAACCCAACGAAATTGTGATACTCTCCGCCCACTACGACCATGTGGGCATGAAAGATGGGCTGGTATACAATGGAGCAGACGATGACGGTAGCGGAACGGTAAGCCTCTTGGAAATGGCGCAAGCCTTTCAAAAAGCAGTAAAAAATGGGAATGGCCCAAAAAGGTCCATCCTCTTCTTGCACGTTACCGGTGAAGAAATTGGACTGTATGGTTCGCGCTATTATACAGAACATCCAATATTTCCTCTGGAAAATACCGTTTGCGACCTCAACACCGATATGGTGGGGCGTATCGACCCCAATAAAAAGGACAACCCCAATTACATCTACCTTATAGGAAGCGATAAATTAAGTCAGGAGTTGCACGACCTTTCAGAAGAAATAAATGAGACTTACGCCCATTTGGAATTGGACTATACCTTTAATGACGACAACGATCCCAACCGATTTTACTACCGAAGCGACCATTACAATTTTGCTAAGAACAACATTCCTATCATTTTTTATTTCAATGGAGTCCATGAAGACTACCACCAGCCTACAGACACCCCCGATAAGATTGATTATGAATTGATGGCCAAACGGGTAAAGTTAATTTTCCAGACGGCTTGGGAAGTGGCCAACAGGGACCAAAGAATCACGGCGGACAAATTGAAATAACAAAAAAACCCCCAACTTTTGTTGAGGGCTTTTGGGGTGGAAGACCGGTCTCGAACCGGCGACCTTCGGAACCACAATCCGACGCTCTAACCAACTGAGCTACAACCACCGTGTTAATTTGCTTCAGAAGCGGGTGCAAATATAATTCAAAATGCTTCCCTGCACAATACTTTTAAAAAATTATATCAAATCGCCCAACGAATTCACCGCTGGGTAGCGTTCCACCGTAAATCCCTCTCCGTATTCGGTTCCAATAAGCCTTCCCAAATCGCGGTTCCGGTAACTCAAACTTTCCATGGTATTCTTGGAAGATATCGGAGTATCGGGTTCGTTGCTGTTTGGATCATAAAACTGACTTTTATATGCAAAAACAGCCTTCAGTTTGGTTTCCATATAGCCCGTAACGTCCACAACGAAATCTGGTTTTAAATCCTTCCATTGAATGTAGTGGTACACTTGCTTTGGTCGCCATGCTTTTTGATGATTTCCTTCGTGAAGGGTTTCTATTTTAGGCAAACCACTCAAAAAGCAAGACTCACTAACCAAGCGGCTCCCTTTACCATGGTCGATATGACGATCATCCACGGCATTGCAGAGAACTATTTCCGGGCGATACTTTCGAAGTATTTTGATGATTTCCAACTGTGTGACGGCATTGTTCTCAAAAAAACCATCCGCAAATTCCAAATTATGGCGAAAACTTACCCCCAAAATAGCACCTGCGGCTTTGGCTTCTTCATCCCTAATTTCGGCACTGCCTCGGGTCCCCAATTCACCACGGGTCAAATCCAATATCCCCACCTTCCTTCCCAAGGAAATCTCTTTGGCTAGGGTTGCTCCACAACTCATTTCCACGTCATCGGGATGGGCCCCAACAGCCAAAATGTCTAACTTCATACTATTTATTTTGTAGTTGTTTTTTTGAAACCGACTCGAAAGCCTGTTCCAAATCGGCAATCAAATCTTTTTTATCTTCAATGCCCACAGAAAGCCTAAGCAACCCATCTTCAATTCCACGTTGCAGACGTTCTTCTTTGGAAAGTAATGCATGGGAAGTTTTGGCGGGCGACACTATGGTCGATTCGACCCCTGCCAGACTCATGGAAGGTTTGATCAAAATCAAGGCTTTCACAAAAGCGTCGGCATCGATGGTCGGAATCAATTCAAAAGATAACATGCCGGTGTAGCCCTTCATCTGTTTTTTTGCCAACGCATAATCAGGATGAGTTCGCAAACCTGGATAATGTACTTTTTTAATCAAAGGATGAGTGACGAGCCATTTAGCGACCTTTTTCGCATTTCGGTTGTGTGCCTTCACCCGCAACCCCATGGTTTTCATGCTTCGTTCCAACAACCATACGGTATAATCGCTCAAACTACCCCCCAAATTAATACCCTCCTGCCAAATGATATTCATGTATTCTTTTGAAGTTGCAATGGCGCCTGCGCAAATATCACTATGTCCGCCCATATACTTGGTGGCGCTATGAATCATGATATCGATGCCAAAATCGCCCGGATTTTGGTTGATAGGAGAGGCAAACGTGTTGTCAATCATTGAAATGAGTTGGTGCTCTTTTGCAATTTCTGATATCATTTCCAAATCGGTTAATTCCATCAAGGGGTTTGAAGGGGTTTCAATGTAAATGACCTTGGTATTGCTTTTGATTTTGGAACGAAAATCATTTTCATTGAACCCGTCTGTGAAATCGAAATCGATGCCGTATTTTGGAAATTCTTTGGTTATGAAATTATAGGCCCCTCCATAAATGGTTTTTTGCACCACCACATGATCCCCTTGTTTTAAAAACGCTAATAATGCCGTGCTGATTGCAGCCATACCACTTCCAAATACCATCCCAGCCTCACAATGTTCCAAAGCAGCAATCTTCTTCCCAAGGGCTTCTTGATTGGGGGTATTGTAATACCGGGGGTATCGTTTTACATCAACGTCCTCATAGGCGTAGGAACTAGACATATAGAGTGGAGAAATGGCGCCGTGAAATTGTTCGTCCTTAATTTCACCAACATGGGCACAGAGGGTATTTACCCCAATTTTTTTTAGTTGCATAGCCTACCTTTTTGCTGCATTAAAAGTATAAAATCCTCATCAGGTTTGCTATCTTTGGACGATGAAAGTTTTGTTAATAAACATTCAGGAACTGCTTCAAGTCCGGGACCAACCACCCCAAAAGCTCCGTGGTGCTGAAATGCAACACTTGCCCATTCTTAGGAATGCTTGGCTCTTGCTCAATAAAGGACTCATAGAGGATTACGGCACTATGGAGCAACCTCCCAAAGGAACCTTCTCTCGAATTATCGATTGTACCGGGCGCATCGTGATGCCAACTTGGTGCGACAGTCATACCCATTTGGTCTATGCGGGAAACCGAGAGCAGGAATTTATCGATCGGATCAAGGGATTGAGTTATCAAGAGATTGCCAAACGTGGCGGTGGAATTCTGAACAGTGCTCAAAAATTGCAGCAAACCACAGAAAAATCCCTATTCGAACAATCTTTCAAGCGGTTGGAAGAAGTAGTTGACATGGGAACCGGTGCCATTGAAATTAAAAGTGGTTACGGGCTAACCGTGGAATCGGAATTGAAAATGTTACGCGTCGCTAGGAAATTGGCCAAAAAATACCCTGTTGCCATTAAAACAACTTTCCTAGGTGCCCATGCCGTTCCTAGTGAGTTCAGAGAAAAAAAAGAGCGCTATTTGGATGTGGTATGCCATGAGATGCTTCCAAGGATTGCTGAAGAAAACTTGGCTGATTACATCGACATCTTTTGTGAAGACGGATACTTTTCTGTTGAAGACACAGAACGAGTCCTTTCCGAAGGAAAAAAATACGGCCTGGTCCCAAAAATTCACGTCAATCAATTCAAGTCCATAGGAGGTGTGGCAGCAGGCGTTAAACACAAAGCCCTGTCGGTAGATCATCTGGAAGTACTGACCCAAGCCGATCTAGATGCATTAATAGGATCGGAAACCATGCCCGTGGCATTGCCCGCTTGTTCCTTCTTTTTGGGGATCCCCTACACCCCGGGTCGCCAATTGATAGATTCAGGGTTGCCTTTGGCTCTGGCAACCGATTATAATCCCGGTTCCTCACCTACGGGCAACATGAACTTTGTGGTTGCTGCTGCTTGCATTAAAATGAAGTTGACCCCCGAGGAGGCCATCAATGCCGCTACCCTGAACGGGGCTTATGCCATGGGTCTTAGCGATACCCTTGGGACCATCACTCGCGGAAAAATTGCCAATGTGATGATTACCAAAGAAATTCCGTCCTACGGTTACCTACCCTATTCTTTTGGAAACATGAACATTGATCAAGTGATATTAAAGGGTAGAGTCCTATAAATTCTGTACTACAATACGATAAAAAAGTAAAACGAAACCATGCAAAAAAAGCTAATAGAATGCGTCCCAAACATCAGTGAAGGGCGGGATATGGCCAAAATAAATGCTATAGCCCAAGTGGTGGAAACGGTAGAGGGAGTCAAACTTCTGGATGTCGACCCTGGTAAGGCCACCAATCGTACCGTCATTACGTTTGTTGGGGAACCCGAACCTGTTATAGAGGCCGCTTTTTTACTGATTAAAAAGGCATCACAGCTTATCGATATGAGCAAACACAGTGGGGCCCATCCCCGATTTGGAGCTACCGATGTTTGCCCTTTAGTTCCCATTGCGAATATTTCTTTGGAAGAAACCGCTTCCTATGCCCATCAACTTGGGGAACGGGTAGGCAAAGAACTTGGTATTCCTGGCTACTACTACGAGAAAGCTGCCTCGGAAGAAAAACGGAAAAACCTTGCCAATTGTCGGGCAGGGGAATACGAAGGATTACCCAAAAAACTTTCCGATCCAGCTTGGAAACCTGATTTTGGACCTTCAAAATTTAGCAATCAAGTTGCAAAAACTGGCGCCATAGCCATTTCGGCACGGGATTTCCTCATTGCGTATAATGTGAATCTTAACAGCACCTCCACACGGCGGGCCAATGCCATTGCTTTCGACATCCGCGAAGCAGGACGCACCAAAAGGGAGGGAAATCCTATTACCGGAAAAGCTGTTTTGGATACCGATGGCAACCCCATTAGGATTCCCGGAAAGTTGAAAGCCGTCAAGGGCATCGGTTGGTACATTGAGGAATATGGGATTGCACAAATTTCGTACAACCTTACCAATATTTCCATTACCTCCATGCACGAGGTTTTTGATGAAAGCTGTAAGTCTGCAACGGAGAGGGGCCTCCGGGTAACAGGTTCGGAATTGGTGGGATTGGTACCCCTGAAAGCGTTATTGGATGCCGCAGATTTCTTTTTGAGAAAACAAGAACGTTCATTGGGCATTTCTGAAAGCGAAAAAATAAAGATTGCGGTCAAATCATTGGGATTGGATGATTTAAAGCCTTTCAAACCTGAAGAAAAAATCATCGAATACCTCTTGAAAGATGGAACCAAGAAACTGGTCGATTTTACCGTTTCCGATTTTGCCGACGAAACTGCCTCCGAATCCATGGCCCCGGGGGGAGGCTCCATTAGTGCCTATGTAGGTGCCTTGGGTGTTTCACTGGGCACTATGGTGGCCAATTTGTCGGGGCACAAAGCGGGGTGGGACGATCGCTGGGAATTCTTCTCCCAATGGGCTGAGAAAGGCCAAGCCTACAAAAAGAAGCTACTCTATTTGGTGGATGAAGATACCAATGCTTTCAATAAAATAATTGACGCCTTCCGTATGCCCAAAAGCAATGATAATGAAATAGCCCACCGAAAAGAGGCCATTGAAAGTGCAACAAAATACGCTACCGAAATTCCGTTTGAAGTGATGCAAACCGCTTATCAATCGATGGAAGTAACTATGATGATGCTTCAGGAGGGGTTGCAGAATTCCCTTTCGGATGCTGGGGTGGGCATTCTATGTGCTCGTGCCGCGGTGGCCGGAGCCTATTTCAATGTGCGTATCAATGCCAAGGATTTGAAAGATCGCACATTTGCGGAGGAGTTACTTTCCAAGGCGTCAAAAATCTATGAAGATACACTTCAACTTGAAGCGAAGGCCTTGTCCTTGGTCAATGAAAAAATTTAATCCTATTGCTTTTTACGGAACCCATATTTGGGATCCTATTTCAAAAAAGAAAAACTATCTTTGAAAGAAACAGCATACCATGAGAAATATTCCCTTTTTTTTGGCAGCCACCTTGATGATTATTGGCTGTAAAAATGATACAAAAAACCTAGAGACCGAGACCCCTCTTACGGATAGTACCTCCGTATCCCAAACAGAAATCAAAAGGGAATTTAAGGTGAACCCCGTTTCACATGCCACCATGGTGCTAACCTGGGATGGGAAAACCATCTATGTAGATCCGGTTGGTGGTGCCGAAGTTTTTTCAAAATTCAAGAAACCCGATTTGATTCTGGTAACCGACATCCATGGTGACCATTTGAACGTTGAAACCCTAGAAGCAATCATGACCCCTGAAACCCAGTTGGTGGTTCCCTTGGCCGTTTCCAAGGAACTTCCCAATGGATTTACCAACAAAGTGGCCATTTTGAGCAATGGGAATTCCCGTGAGATTTTAGGTTTCAATATAGAGGCTGTTCCCATGTATAACTTGCGTGAGGAAGCTTTGAAATTCCATGAAAAAGGGCGTGGCAACGGCTATGTTATTCAACGAAACGGAAGGAGGGTTTACATTTCCGGCGATACAGAGGACATTCCTGAAATGCGCGGACTTCAGAACATCGATGTGGCCTTTGTATGCATGAATCTTCCTTATACCATGACCGTTGAACAAGCAGCTGATGCCGTTCTTGCCTTTCAGCCCAAATTGGTTTATCCCTATCATTACCGGGGAACCGATGGGTTAAGCGATGTAGCCAAATTCAAGGAATTGGTCCACCAAGAAAATCCAAGCATCATCGTGAACCAATTAAATTGGTACCCTAACCAGGAAAAATAAATGCACTCATGGTCACTCTTCACTTTTCAGTGAACATCAATGCTTCAAAAGAAGCAGTTTGGGAAGCGCTTTGGAATCAAAAAAAATATTCCGACTGGGCTGCTACTTTTACTGAAGGTACTTATGTAGTTACCAACGATTGGGAAGAAGGTTCCAAAGTACATTTTTTGGGGCCTAACGGGGAGGGTATGCATAGTTTGGTACATAAGCATCTACCCAAGGAGATCATGGCCTTTAAACACTTAGGCTTCGTCAAAGATGGAAAGGAAACCCCATTTGATGGAGACTTCGAAAAATGGCAGGGTGCTATGGAAATTTATACCTTGAGGCAAAATGGCAACGCTTGTAATCTTAAAGTTTCGCTGGATACGGATGAAGCCTATAAAGACTATTTCAATGGGACATTTCCGAAAGCGTTACAGCGAGTAAAAGAACTTTCCGAAAACACACACTAATGTTAACAATACACTGATGATTTCACGAAAATCCTACATAATGTCCCTTTTGGTATTTCTCGTTGCAATTCCCTTGGCACTTGCACAGACAGAAATTGCGATAACCTCATACGACAAAGCGAGTGAGGTGCTTTGGGCTTCACCCGATGGTTTCGATCTTACCATGGACATCTACACTCCCAATAATGGACAAGTTTCCTACCCAGTAATTGTAATGTTTCATGGCGGTGGTTGGTTGATTAACAACCAAAGTATCATGGACCAATCCTGTGACTATTTGGCAACTCATGGGAACTATGTGGTTTGCAATGTAAACTACCGTTTATTGGGCGATATGGAAAATTCGGTAACGATGGATGAAATCATTGAAGATGCCATGGGGGCCATATTGTGGGTAAAGCATCATATTTCAAACTATAAAGGTGATCCCGACCGAATCATTGTTACTGGTGATAGCGCGGGAGGACATCTAGCCACTGTCATTACCCTACAGGGGACGCAACTAAATTCGGGGGGCTTTGATAAGGGCCCCGATGGTTTTCATCCTTCATGGCTTCCCAAAGGAAAGACTTGTGAAGAAATTGCTTTGGAAAATGGAATGGAAGTACAAGCAGCCATCATCAGTTATGGTGCCTTCAATCTTTATGAAGCTTGTAAGCATGGATTTGAGTCGGCTGGCAATATTTTTTGGACCCTGAGTAATGTTGAACCAAGAGGTATTTTTGGAAACGAAGTGAATTCTACAGACCATCCCGAATATTATCAAAAAGTTTCACCTTACTATCAAATTTCCAATCCTACAGTTCTGGAATTACCTCCCATGTTATTTACGGTTGGGGATAAGGACAATACAACCACTCCTACATCCATCAAGTCTTTCATAAAAAAGCTGAATGAGGCAGGTTATTATGATACTTTGTACTGGGAACACAAAAATAGGCCTCACGCATTTTTGGATTCTGGTTCCAATCCCTATTTGGGAATTCAGTTTGAAAAAGATGCCCCTCCCGCACTAGACGTGATGTTGGCTTTTTTGAATGGTATTTTTTATGAGAAATAACTTAGTTTTTATCCCCCAATAGTGGGACAAAACGGTATTCTCCGTGTTCGGTTTTTTCAAATTCCTTTTCACTTTTTCTGGTGAAAACGGTCATGATCTGCAATTCTTCTCCAACAGGGATGACTAACCTCCCCCCTATTTTTAACTGCGCCAGTAAGGGTTTGGGAACAAATGGGGCTCCTGCGGTAACCACGATGCCGTCAAAGGGGGCAAATTCTGGAAGACCCTTGTACCCATCACCAAAAACCATTTTTTTGGGTCGGTAACCAATTTTTGGCAAGAAGAGTGAGGCTTTTTTAAATAGCTCGTTCTGGCGCTCAATGGTATATACTTGGACACCCATTTCAAGGAGTACGGCACATTGATATCCACTGCCGGTACCAATTTCCAAAACCTTGTCCCCAGAAACAACTTCAAGCAGTTCGGTTTGTCTGGCAACCGTATAGGGTTGCGAAATGGTTTGATCGGCAGCAATAGGGAATGCCTTATCCACGTAGGCGTGATCCAAAAACCCACTGTCCATAAACCAATGGCGAGGAACCCTATTGATGGCTTCCAAGACGTTTTCGTTGGTAATCCCTTTTTTTCGCAAGGAATCGACCAATTTTTTCCGCATGCCTTTGTGCGTAAAAGTATCTTTCATACCCTCAAAAAATGATTGTGCGCTTTTTGATCATTCAAAGCTACTAAAACCCTATCGGAATTTGAAATGCGTGCTGTGCAATTTTCTGTCAAAAAAAGTATCTTTGTGAAAAAACATAACCATGCTTAAAGCTGGCGTTCTGGGTGCTGGGCACCTTGGAAAAATCCACTTGAAATTACTGCACCAGTCTCCGCGGTACGAATTGGTTGGCTTTTTTGATGCCGATACCAAAGCTTCCAAACAAATCAGTAAGGAGTTAGGATACCGAAGTTTCCCATCGATGGAGGCCCTCATCGAGGCTTGCGATATGGTCGATGTGGTTACCCCTACCATTCATCATTTTGAATGTGCCCAAAAAGTGATGGAAGCCCGAAAACACCTTTTTATCGAAAAGCCCATCACACAAACTGTTCAGGAAGCGGAAACCCTCTTAAAACTCGCCAAACAATTTGGGGTCAAGGGACAAGTAGGACATGTAGAACGGTTCAATCCTGCGTTTCATTCGGTTCGCAACAAATTTGAAAACCCCATGTTCATTGAGGCACATCGCCTTGCGGAATTCAATCCACGTGGTACGGATGTCCCCGTGGTTTTGGACTTAATGATTCACGATATTGATGTCATTTTAAGTGTGGTAAAGAGCCCTGTTAAAAATGTGAGTGCCAGTGGTGTCGCCGTCATTTCCGAAACTCCGGACATTGCCAATGCCCGTATTGAGTTTGAAAATGGCTGCGTGGCGAACCTTACGGCAAGCCGGATTTCGATGAAAAAGATGCGCAAGGCCCGTTTTTTCCAGAAAGACGCCTACATTTCCGTCGATTTTCTGGACAAAAAAGTGGAAGTCGTTAAAATGAAGGATGCCCCAAAAAAGACTGACGATTTCGCCATGGTATTGACGAATGCTGAAGGAAAGAAAAAGCAAATTTATTTCGATAATCCCAAAATTGAGCATAACAATGCCATCCTCGACGAATTGGAAGCGTTTGCCAATGCCATAGAAAATGACACCGAACCCATTGTAACCTTGAAACAAGGAACCGAGGCATTGCGTGTTGCCCTGCAGATTATTCAAAATTTTAAAACCCTTTAATTACAAATGAAAAATGTAGCTGTAATTGGCGCCGGAACCATGGGCAATGGCATAGCTCATACCTTTGCGCAATTTGACTATAAAGTACAACTCATCGATGTGTCCCAATCGGCGTTGGATCGTGGCTTAGCCACCATCGCCAAAAATCTGGATCGGATGGTTGCCAAAGAAACCATCAGCGAGGCCGATAAAATGAAGACCCTTTCCAATATTACCACTTATACTAATTTGGAGGAAGGAGTTGAATACGCCAGCTTGGTTGTGGAAGCCGCTACTGAAAATAGCGATTTGAAACTGAAGATATTCAAAGACCTCGACGCATTTTGTCCCGAAGATACCATCTTGGCCTCCAACACTTCTTCCATTTCCATCACTCAAATCGCTTCCGTGACTTCCAGACCAGAAATGGTCATTGGGATGCATTTCATGAATCCGGTGCCCATTATGAAACTGGTTGAAATCATTAAGGGATATAGCACCAGTGATGTTACCTACAAAACCGTCGAGGAGATTTCGAAAAGGCTGAATAAGGTTCCTGTTGAAGTAAACGATTATCCTGGTTTTGTGGCCAATCGCATTTTGATGCCCATGATTAATGAAGCCGTGGAAACACTTTACAACGGAGTGGCAGGTGTTCAAGAAATCGATACCGTAATGAAATTGGGCATGGCCCATCCGATGGGTCCCTTGCAACTGGCCGATTTTATTGGATTGGATGTATGCCTCTCCATCCTAAAAGTGATGTACGATGGTTTCAAAAACCCAAAATACGCACCGTGTCCCTTGTTGGTAAATATGGTTATGGCAGGCAAACTTGGAATCAAAAGCGGCGAGGGGTTTTATGATTATTCAGAAAGTAAAAAGGCAGAAAAGGTGGCCAAGATGTTTCAATCCTAACTGCCCCAATACTTTCACTAAAAATGGCCATGGTTCTTGTTAAATCCTTATAGGTTCTGAGGCCTCTAAAGTAAACTTCGTGCTATTCCCTTGCTTTTTTAAAAAGCTTGACCATGCATCCAAAAGCAGGTAGATTGCTCCAACCCTTTAAATTTGTTCCATGAAAGTAGGATTAACTACCGTTGAAAACTTCATGGAAATCCGTCCTTAAACCGCTTGGAATTTGCTTAGTTTATGTTGAAATTTGATACCATGAGCATTGCTGAAAACCTGCATCATATTCAGTCCCAAATTCCGGAAAATGTTTCCTTGGTCGCCGTTTCAAAAACCAGGCCAGTCGACGAGTTAATGCAAGCGTATGAAGCCGGGCAACGGGTTTTTGGGGAAAATAAAATTCAGGAAATGGTCACAAAATGGGAACACATGCCAAAGGATGTACAATGGCACATGATTGGACATGTGCAGACCAACAAGGTTAAGTACATGGCCGGGTTTGTTGCCTTGATCCATGCGGTGGATAGTTTGAAACTCCTTCAGGAAATCAATAAACAAGCTGAAAAGAACCAGCGAACCATTTCCTGCTTGTTGCAAATCAAGATTGCCAAAGAGGACAGTAAATATGGACTGAATGAAAATGAAGCCCTCGATTTGTTGCAGCATCCCTTGCTAAACACCCTGAAAAATGTTCGCATTGTTGGCTTAATGGGCATGGCCACATTCACAAAAAATGAAAGACAATTGGATGAGGAATTCGGTCGTTTGCAAAAATTTTACAATAACTACAAGACCCTATTTAACTTTGATATTTTGTCGATGGGAATGAGTGGCGACTACCCAATTGCCCTTAAACATGAAAGCAACATGATACGGGTAGGAAGTGCCATCTTTGGACAACGTAAATACGATTAAAACACCATTTTTGAACTACGCCATTTTAGATATCGAGACCACAGGAGGTAAATATAACGAAGAAGGTATTACCGAAATTGCCATATACCGGTTTGACGGCCATGGGATTGTAGACCAATTCTGTAGTTTAATCAATCCCGAACGGAGCATTCAACCTTTTGTGGTTAACCTTACGGGCATCAACAATGAAATGCTTCGGAATGCTCCCAAATTTTATGAGGTCGCCAAACGCATTATTGAAATTACGGAAAATGCCATTGTGGTGGCGCACAACGCGCAATTTGACCACCGGATTTTGGCAACCGAGTTCGATCGGCTGGGCTACGAATTTGAAAAGGACACCCTCTGCACTGTTGAATTGGCAAAAAAACTGATCCCCGGAAAGGAATCCTACAGCTTGGGTAAATTGTGCCGCTCCTTGGGAATACCCATTAGCGATCGTCACCGAGCACAAGGGGATGCCATGGCAACAGTGACCCTCTTTAAAATGTTACTGGCCAGGGATACCACAAAGGAAATTGTTACCCAAACTGTACGGAAAGACCCAAAGCGCCAGTTGGAGCCTAAACTCTTAGAGCTCATTGACAAGGCACCTACCGATACTGGCGTTTATTACATGCATCGAGCCGATGGTAGTATTATCTATATCGGTAAAAGCAAAAATATCCGGAAACGTCTCATCCAACACTTTACCAGTGACAATCGAAAATCAAAAAAAATGCAGTTGGAAGTCTCGGAAGTGACCTACGAAAAAACAGGAAGCGAATTAATTGCCTTGTTGAAAGAAAGCGAGGAAATAAAACGCAATAAGCCACTCTTTAACCGAGCACTTCGAAGGAGTTTATTTACGTATCAACTTTCTTCGTTTACGGACGATTTGGGCTACCTAAACCTAAAAATCGAAAAAGCGGACAGCCGCAAAAAAGCCGTTACCACCTTTAGCAATTTTCAGCAAGCAAAATCGTCCTTGTACCGAATTACCGAAAAATACCAACTGTGCCAAAAATTAACCGGCCTTTACGAAACCAAAACCAGTTGTTTTTTGCACAGCATCAAGGAATGTCATGGTGCATGTATTGGAAAAGAATCCCCCGGTTCCTATAACGAACGGGCAACACAATTTTTAGACGAACACAGCTACGCCAACAAGCACATGCTCATCATCGACCATGGTAGGGATATTGACGAACGGTCGGTAGTCTTGATTGAAAATGGCAAGTACATTGGTTTTGGTTTTTTCAACCTGAACTACCAAATCAACAATCCAGAAGTGTTGAAGTCCATTATCACCCCCATGCAGGACAATAGGGATTCCCAACACATCATTCAAACATACCTTCGTAAAAACAAAGTACTGAAAATCATCAACCTCGCTACTCATAAGGTAGATTGAAGAAACTTCTGTACTTTTATGAAGTAAATCATCTTAAACTGTGACCAAACCCAACTCCAATTGGCGTAGAAAAATTCATGACATCATTTATGAAGCCGATACCCCTGCGGGGAAGTTTTTTGATGTGGTGTTACTTTTTTTGATCCTCTTGAGCGTCATTTTTGTAATGATTGAAAGCGTTAGGGGAATGTCCGCCAAGGTTTACGACTACCTGTATGTAGGAGAATGGATTATCACGGTATTTTTTAGTGTTGAATATGTACTGAGAATTATCAGTGTTCGGAAACCCTTTAGGTATATTTTCAGTTTTTATGGCATCATCGATTTGCTTTCAACCATTCCCCTTTACCTCTCCTTTGTGCTGGCCGGAAGCAATTACCTGCTTACGGTAAGGGCACTGCGATTGTTGAGGGTCTTCAGGATTTTGAAGATCACTAGGTATCTTGGCGAAGCCAACCGGCTCAAAAAAGCCCTTTCAGACAGTAGACCAAAAATTTTGGTGTTCCTTTTTGCAGTACTGATCATTGCGGTAATTGCTGGCACCCTGATGTACCTTATTGAAGGGGAGGAAAATGGGTTTACCAGCATTCCTAGAAGTATTTATTGGTGTATCGTAACCCTTACCACAGTGGGCTTTGGCGATATTGCCCCCGCAACGCCTTTAGGCCAATTTTTAGCAACCATCATCATGATTTTGGGTTATGGCATTATTGCTGTACCCACCGGAATAGTGAGTGCCGAATACTCCAAAGCCAAGGACTATGTACACGTAAACACACAGTCTTGCCCAAATTGCAATGCTTTTCGCCACAGGGACGATGCCAAATATTGTTACCAATGCGGTGAGGAATTGAACCCAGAAACCTAATAGATGGTAACCCAAAAGCCTTTACTGGTTTGCATTGTTGGCCCCACTGCCATTGGAAAAACTGCGTTGTCCATAAACTTGGCTAAACACTTTCAAACAGAAATACTTTCGGCCGATTCCCGCCAGTTTTACCAAGAAATGACCATAGGTACTGCCGTACCTTCAAAAATGGAATTGGACAGTGTCCCTCACCATTTCATTCAACATAAAAGTGTTTTAGACGACTACAGCGTGGGGGATTTTGAAAGGGATGCCATCAACTGTCTCGAACAATTATTTCAAGAACACCCCTTAGTCTTTTTGGTAGGAGGTTCAGGGTTGTATGTGGACGCCATTGTTACGGGATTGGATGATTTTCCCGAAGTACTTCCTAATGTTAGGGAGCAACTTAACGAGGAATTTCAGCAAAAGGGCCTTGAATCTCTTCAAAAGGAATTGAACGAAAAAGATCCCGATTATTTTCAACAAGTAGATGCGCAAAATCCGCAGCGGATAATTAGGGCCTTGGAAGTAATTCGGAGTTCGGGAAAGCCATTTTCTTCCTTCAGAAAAAATAAAAAAACAACTCGTCATTTTGATGTAATCTACCTAGGTTTGGATGCCGATCGAGAGGTTGTTTACCAGCGCATCAACGAC
Organism: Flavobacteriaceae bacterium UBA6268; assembly: GCA_002440705.1. Taxonomy (GTDB): domain Bacteria; phylum Bacteroidota; class Bacteroidia; order Flavobacteriales; family Flavobacteriaceae; genus DJVA01. Next base: position 64,071 of record DJVA01000018.1, read on the forward strand.
CGCGTCGATGCCATGATGGAATCTGGTTTGCTGGAAGAAGCTCAGCATTTATACGTGCACAGAAGACGCAATGCCCTTCAAACGGTAGGCTACCGTGAACTATTTGACTATTTTGACGGAAATAGTACCCTTCCAGAGGCCGTATCAGAAATAAAAAAGAATACGCGTCGATTTGCAAAAAGACAAGGAACTTGGTTTCGGAAAAACAATGAAATTCATTGGTTCGATTGGGAAACTCCTTATGAGGAAATCGTCAATTTTATAAAGGAAACCCTTACCCCAAAAAAAGGGTAAGGGCTTAGGCCACTTAATATGCTTGGTGTTTATTGGTCGACTTCACTTTTCACCACCAACCGGAATCCTTCCCCGTGAATGTTGATGATTTCTACATCGTCGTCTTTACCAAGATACTTTCTGAGCTTGGCAATATAAACATCCATACTTCGGGAAGTAAAATAATTGTCGTCCCTCCAAATTTTCGTCAAAGCCAATTCGCGAGGCATTAGGTCATTCTTATGAAGAGCCAACAAACGCAACAGATCATTTTCCTTGGGGGATAATTTGATAGGTGCTTCATCTTTATAGGTAAGAAACCGCAATTTGGAATTCAGGAAAAAGTTCCCAACCTGAAACTCAAACTGTTTGCTGTCGGCTATGGAATCGGTAGCTTTACGCTGAATGATGGCTTTTATTTTCATAAGTAGCACTTCGCTGTCGAACGGTTTGTTCAAGTAATCGTCTGCCCCAACCTTATACCCTTTTAACACATCTTCCTTCATGGCTTTTGCCGTCAAGAAAATGATAGGGACATCCTGGTTCTTTTCGCGAATTTCCTTAGCCAAGGTAAAGCCATCTTTGTAGGGCATCATGACATCCAAAATACAGAGGTCAAAATCGTCCTTTTTAAACTTTTCAAAGCCCTCCATACCATTTTTGGCATGAGTTACCGAATAGTCGTTCATGGTGAGGTAATCCTTTAGTACCGTCCCAAAATTGGGATCGTCCTCTACTAGCAAGATTTTTTTGTTTTGTGTTTCCATATATTAAGATATTAAGTGCATTTTTATGGTGAAGGTACTTCCTTTTCCCTTCTCGCTTTCTACGTAAATTTCGGCATCGTGGTCTTCAAGGATTCGCTTAACATAGGAAAGTCCCAAGCCATGGCCTTTTACATTATGAATATCGCCTGTGTGTTCCCGGTAAAACTTTTCAAAAATTTTCTTTTGAACTGTTTTGGACATCCCGATGCCTTGATCCTGGATTTTAAGCACGATACTATTTTTAACATTTTCGGTAAATACATCAATTCTTGGGGGGCCTTCTGAATATTTAATGGCATTGTCCATGATATTGACTACCACGTTGGTAAGGTGAAGGTCATTCCCTAGAACCGAGGATTTTTGCGCTTCGAAATGCGTTTTGATATACCCGCCCCGATCTTCAATAATGAGACTTACATGCGAAATGGCATCTTCAATAATTTCATGGAGCTTAACGCGTGCTTTGGGCAAATCCAATTCGTTTTTTTCCAACTTGGAGATTCTCAGCACATTCTCAACCTGGGCATGCATCCGTCTGTTCTCATCCCGAATCATTTTCAAATAACGGTCAATGAATTCCTTATTCTCGGACACTTTTGGATTTTTGAGTGCGTCCAAGGCCAAATTGATGGTCGCAATGGGTGTTTTAAACTCATGCGTCATGTTATTGATAAAGTCCGTTTTGATTTGTGATATCTGTCTTTGTTTGAACAACTGTTGCAATGCATTGGCATAGGCTAAAATAATAACCCCAGTAAATGCCAACGACAATAGGGCCATCCCCAAAATAGAGCCAAGAATTTCCTTGGTTTTTCCAGAAAAATTGACATAAAGCTGATAATTGGTATTAAAGGTATCGTTTACAAACAGCGGAACGCCATAGGTACTCTCCAAATCCAATTGAAAGCCTTTCGAACGTATCTTGGTAGCAAGATTGTTGCTATATACCGCAAATTCAAATTTGGATTTAAGCCCTCTTTCATTGGCCTCTTCCTGTATGAGCTCGCGTATTTCATTGTTCGAAACCCTATTGTGGATGGGAACCCTCGAAGCAATATTGCTTACTGTTTCCTCAAAACGCTTACGCTCAAAATCTTTCAAGCGCTTAAAATCAACCTGCGACTCTAACACGCCTCCCCTTCCGTCCAAACCCCCAATAATTTTGGTGGTCTTTTTTTGGTTGGTTATTTTTTTAAATTGAATGCTATCCAATTCCGTATCAAAAAAATAGGAAGAAAGCTTGTAATCTTGCTCTACAATACCGTCGGAAAAGATTACGGTTTCATTCTTATCCTCGTTGACAATCCGATAAATAAGTTCCGTAATTTTCACATTGTCGGGAGTATCTAAACTGTCTACCAAGCCGTTATACAACTGATAGTACTGTTCGGTTTCGCGCAATTGGATATTTTTGGCAACTTCAATCAAAATTTGACGGACACTTAAGGTAAACTGGTCTTCCTTGGTTTGGAGTGCATTATTAATCCAATACCCTTGAACAAAAATAATCCCCAAAAGAGATAATGACATGGAGCCTATGAGGAGTGCAAAAATCCTTTTGTTCATTTCTCAAAATTAAGATTTTAACATTTAGGGCTTGGGGCATTTAACCAAATGTTAACAAACATGCAGAATTCTCAAGGATTTTAGGCTTTTGTCAATAATTTATGAATTTCATGAACTTTTTTTTTGGAGTCTTCCAAATGAACGTTCTCAATAACAAAGTCGGCCAAAGGCATTTTCTCTGAATCTTCCCATTGATGCTGCATTCGACTTTCAATGGCTTCAGTAGTAGTAGGTTCCCTTTTCAAAATACGCTGAATTCTAATTTCCTTTGGGGCGGTAACCAAAATCGTGTAATCGCATTCTTTATAACCCCCATTTTCCATTAGGATTGCAGCCTCTTTAATACAATAGGGGCCTTCCTGTTTTAGAAGCCACCGCTTAAAATGATGTCTTACTTTTGGGTGAATGATGTCATTGACTTTTTGTAGCAATTTGGGATCCTCGAAGATGCGTTTAGCCACAAAAGCCCTATCCAGAATTCCGTTTGGGTAGGCTTCGTTCCCAAGCAAAGCAATTATTTTTTTACGAATAACCTTAGAGTGTTGCGTAAGCTTTTTGGCCTCATCGTCGGCAATATAAACCGCCACACCCAATTCCCTGAAAAATCCAGCAATTGTAGTTTTTCCACTTCCAATACCCCCTGTGAGCCCTACTATTTTCAAAATCATTTAAAGATTAAGTACTCTACTTTTTTTGGCTCAAATGTAATATTGAAAATACTTTTGGGTTGTGAAACTACTTTGGGGATCATAAAATTGCCTTCAGTAATCTTTTCTGAAAAGTCGCAAACAACCCTAAAATCGTGTGCCAAAATCTTATTAAATTCATGAACCGAAACCTCAAAAGTCAGGCTGATGGTTTCAGGAAGAATTTTTATTTCCATATCATCGGGAAGATTGATGGTTTCAATGGGTACCGAAATCTGCTTTTGGGTAAATTCGGCAATCCTTACTTTCAACTCAACCGAACTTGGATAAAGCTTGATTGCGGGATCTGGGGCAATCAAATGGATTGAAGTGCTAAAATCTTCATCCAATTTTTTCTTACTGAAGCTCTTGGTGCTAATGGAATGAATGTTCGAAATGGTCTCGGAAGGTCCTTCAACTTCTACAGAATCCGGTACTATTTCGGCTCCGTTTAGCGCTCGAAATCCTTCTTTATAAGTAAGCCCTCCCTCAAATACTACAGGTACTTTTTTCTTCGTGGTTTTATCCAAAAAAACAGATAGTGTTTCTTTGGAAAGATTTTCTACAGTAGAAGCACCAAGTTCTTTCTTAATGAGATTTGTGAGTTCTGCATGTTGAATGATAACCTTGGTAGAATCTGTTGCAAGGTATTTGGAAACATCCACATGTATGGTTGCCTCTTTAATAGCGTAATAGAGCAGTTGAAACCCATTGGCAGTAATATCGAAAGTAATATCTTTTGAATTTCGTTGTGAAATGACGGTATTGGAAGGGACATTTGTATAAGCAATAGCTGCTACCAGGGTTGTTTTGGTTTCTTTGGAAAACTTAGTTAGGAACCAGAACACAACGGCCAAACCCAAAAAAAACAGAAAGGTTTTTACCTTGGGATTTTTTTGCCGGATTTTCATTTTTTCCATAACCCAAAATTACTTAAAAAATAGCTCGGGGTATTGTTGCCTAGGGTTTTTATTCAATAATTGAATGTTATACCACGATCTAATGAAAGCAAAACCATACCCAAAAAATTGAACAAACATGGCCACTATGGACAATAATCCAATATATGGATTTTTGTTTTTGAAGGTACAATCCAAAAAAAGAACGGTCATATAGAATCCTATAGGTATCAGTGCATAGGGCGAAATAAATGCTCCTACTATCATTGAGACCAGAACAAAAACAATAAACATGCTTGGGAACCAAAAAGTAACCTTTGAGCTCTCCGGATGCCATTGATTGAGGATGGGCCTCACCTTTCCAAACTTCTGTACTTGCTTATAAAATTTGCCCCAAGAGATCCTACGTTTATGGTATACGTAAGCATTGGGGACAAAACAGGTTTTAAAACCGGCTTTGAGTATCCTTTGGGATAAGTCGGGGTCTTCGCCAGGGTGTATATCGGAAAAACCTCCCGTAACTTCAAAAGCTTTTTTGGAAAGTCCCATGTTAAAACTACGGGGTTCAAACTTTTGAACTGCATTACGGCTTCCCCTAATTCCACCGGTAGTCCAAAAGGAAGTCATCACATAACTTATCGCCTTTTGGAAGTTCGAAAAACTTTGGTGGGCGGCATCAGCGCCTCCAAAACACTCTGTATAATTTTCAGAAAGAAAATTAGAAATCACATTTAAATAATGGGGAGGAAGCAAGCAATCAGAATCCAAGATTATAAAATAGGTGCCTTTGGCTTTTTTCATTCCAAAATTTCTGGAATCCCCAGGGCCCGAATTAGATTTGAAAAAGTAGGAAATATTCAACTGTTCTTTAAAGTGTGCAACGATTGCTTCACAAGGAATGGTGGAGCCATCCTCAACAATAACCACTTCAAAAGGTTTGTTATAGTCCAAATGGATAAAGCTATTCAGCAGTTCCTGTATTTCATCTGGCCTATTGTAAACAGGAATAACAAACGAAAAATAGTCCTCCATGCGGTAAAGGTACGCAAATAAAAAAGCCACCCTGCTTCGGCAGGGTGGCTATATGGTAATTTATCAAAAATTTATTTCTTGATCACCTTGTAAGTACCGGTTTGACCGTCTACAGTAACTTTCATGAAGTAAGCACCTGCAGCGATACTAGATACATTCAACTCGGTAGTAGTAGCATTAACGTTAACATCCAGTACTTTTTGTCCTAAGATGTTATACAATGCAACGTTCTCGATGTTTAAGGTTGAAGTAAGGCTCAATGCACCGCTAGTTGGGTTTGGAGCAAAAGCAAATCCTTCAATTTCATTGCTTTCAACAGCCAACTGACAGTTGTCGAAGATGATGTCGGTAATACCACCAGTGTTCAAAACGAAACAGTAGTAAGTCTGTCCAACTTCAACAGGAATTGTGGCTGAATCTTGACCTTCAACACATTGGTTTTGGAAGTAATCCACAAGTACCAAATCAGTTTCAGAAGCATTCTCATCAGGAGCGGTGTAGAAAGTTACAGAATAAGCTCCAGCAGGAGAAGCAATGGTTCCGGTGATAAATCCAGTTCCTTCAGTTTCAGGAGTGAATTTATACCAAACACCATTAGCACCTGTAAGATCACAATCTGTTGGGTTTCCACCTTCAGTAGTTGCAGCTGGCATAGCTACATCTTCGTCAGTAAATGGACAACCAACCTCATCCAAGTCGATGGCGTTTACGATGTCATCGTTTGGCGGTGGAACAGGCACACAGGTCATAGTCAACTCGAAGTTTCCAGTATCCCCAGCAAAACCGTGAACCAAGATGTAGAAGGTAGTGTTACCATCACTCTGGAACTCAACTTCAGATTGGAAGTTGGTACAGTTTGGAGAGTCGTCGTTACCAGCCACACAAGTTAATGGCGGGCTGCTACATTCACCTGTATAAACAGAAATCTTGGTATCGTAATCAGTGTTAGTACTACAAGTAGAAACCAAGATATCGGTTACCAAACCGGTAGTATCTTCGTACTTATACCATACACCAGGAGCTGATGTAGAAGTGTCGCAATCAGGAGCTACAGAGTTATCAGCTGTTGCAGTTAACGTATCTCCTAATACAGACTCACCACAAGCAATTGGAAGTGCTCCTTCACAAGTGTCATAAGTAATGATTGGCACCGCGATGAATTCAGCATCCATCAATAGGTCTGGACCAAGTCCACCACCAACACCACAGGAAGCAAATGTTCCCCAAGTAACACAAGTTGCAAAGCCACCTCCTGGGTTTTGCCATAGACCAGCATCGTCATTGCCATCGGTAGCACTACTCCAGAACCACTGTCCTGAAACAGTGAAGCCCATATTAGCAACAACTTGTACCCAATATCTTGTACCGGGGTTCAAAGTTGGAGCTCCTGTGGGTTCCAAAGTAAAGGAACCATCACCATCAGCATCCACAGAGTTAGGGAATGATTCGGTATAGAATACAGATCCTGGCTGACCAGCTGCATCTTCATAGATAGTCAATTCAACCGTATTGGCAGGATCTGATGGCAAACCACCAGCAGTGTAAGTACCTGTTACAGAAAGGGAACAAAGTTCACCAGCATCTGGGCCAGGAAGTACGATATCATCAACAGCTTGACAGTCGAAATCTGGGAAATCTGGGAAGGTTTGTGCAGGCACACCGTTTCCAGTTGGGGAAGTGTTAGCGTAGCTGAAATCACCACAGCCACCGCCACCGCCACCGCCGTCGCAGGTACCGAATGCAGCCATACCGATAAGTTCACCTTCGCCAGCACCGGCAGAATCTTCAATTTCCACGGTAAGGATAGGTTCAGCAGAAATGTATCCAAAGAAGGCAGAAGTTGCACCTCCAGGTACAGTTACTGTTTCAGTGGTGATAAGACCACCTGTTCCGTAGATGCGAACATCAACGTTGGTAGAACCGGCCAATGGCAATCCAATATCCACACCAAAAGCATCTATATCGCCATCGGGGAAATTAATTTCCAAAACGTCTACGAAAGTGTTTGGTCCAACCCAAACATCTGGGTTTCCAAATGCTCCAGCTGGAATAACGACCGTGTTGTTAGCAGGATCAGTTGGTACAACTGAATCCACTTCAACACCATCCAAGATTTCACCTGCTGGGTAACAGCTGTTACCGGCGGCATTGATAGGTCCATCACAAGCTGTAATAGCTCCTGGTCCACCTTCGAAATCTTCAAGGTTCAAAGTACCTGTAAATGCAGCCTCGAAAGAAGCACGGTCAGAGAACACACCAGCGGTACAACCGCCGCCGCCACCGCCGCCGCCAACGTCGACAGAGGCCCATGGCACTTGGTCTCCAGCAGGGAAGGCACCGATAAGAGTGCTAGCTCCTGTTCCGCGATCTACTTCTCTCCATTCACCACTTCCTACAGAGTTGTTGAAAGCATTCATGTACAATACATCATTCACTGAATCGTAAGCAAGTCCTTGACCAAAGTTGGCATCAAAACCTAGAGAACCAATTAGGGTAGAAGCCCCAGTTCCAATATCAAATGAACTAAAAGTATCGTTTACAATATCATAGGTATATCCTTGTCCGCTGTTATCAATCGCAATATCGATGGTTGCAGGGAGTCCCATTGAACCAACCAAAGTAGCAGAAACAGCTCCTGGGTCAACGGTATACAGGTTGGATTGAGTAATATCGGTAGCACAAGCATACAATGTTCCTGAAGAAGGGTCGTATGCAAGACCAGTCCAGATCAAACCATTAGGATTGGGGAATGCACCTAAGTTGGTGTAAGCACCTGTTGTAATATCTAAGCTGAAAAGGGTATCGTCACCAATTACATAAGCTGTGTTTGTATCGTTAGGATCGATAGCACCAGCACCTTCAAAACCAGTTCCTGAGTTAGGACCAATGGTAGTTGGAGCACCTGGAGCAGTTTTATCGAAAGAAACAAAGTTTCCAGCACTGGCATCGTTAGCGTAAACGATATCGCCACCGCCACCACCGCAGCTAGTACAATCTCCATAAACTTGGATAGGCGCACCCAATTGTGTGCCGGTACCGGTATCCAACCATGCACCCCAAACACCAGCAATCGATTGTTGTGCGTTTCCAGTTGTGGATTGTCCAGTGATGACTACAGGAGGTTGCCATGGGCCAGAAGCCAATGTACCTCCAACTTGCCAATCTACCCAATAGGTACCAGCTGGTAAGCTAAGTCCTGCAGGTGCAACAGAGATACGGAAGATAGCACGATCGGTATTACCAGGGTTATCTTCTGCTAAACGATAGGCATCACTCCAAACAACAGCGTCAAGGACGTTGGTGGTGTCATCACCCCAAATAACAGAGCTACCGCCTGCACTTGGATCACCGTCCCAAATTTGAACGTTGATCTCGTTAATGGTTGGAGGCGATGTTGGAGCACCTGTTTGGTATCCGAAGAAAACCAATTCGGTTACATCATAGTCATCTGAAAGAACGATGTCTTCAGACATACGGTTTCCAGCAGCTACTTGCATTCCACCACCCAAGGTATTCATTCCCAAGGTAACGTTTTCAAGGATGCTCAAATCTGGAGGACCAGCAACACTGAAGTATGGGCCACTTTCATAAGCCAATACGGCTACGGACCTGCCGTTGCCAGCGCCTTTGTAAGAGTAACCGTTAAATTTTGTAGTAGTGTAATTAACCGTCTGAGGACCGTAAGTAACGTTCGCTCCTGCTACCATTTCACTGGAAGAAGCAGTAAGATTTACCTGTCCTGTTTTCTGAACAGTTTCAGGAGAGAAAACAGGCTTACCTATGGAGGTGCCGTTAACGGTTAAATTACTGCTGCTTTGCAAATACTTAGCTTTTGCCATGTTCAATTGGCTTGCTATAGCTGCAGCTGCCAAACGTGCCTTACCAGCAATAACTTCCTCCGGAACTTGAGAAAAACTCGCATAGGGAGTCTTGTTTTGAGTCGGAACTTTCTTAGCCTCTGCACGCTGTGTGGTTCTAGTCGGATTTTCCTTCACCGGTGAAGCAACATTCTGACCAAAACTTACCACACTTATGCACAATGCAATGAGTAAAGTAAATTTTTTCATAATGAATATTAATAGATTAGTTAATAAGCACTAAAAATATTCAAAAAAAAGGGAACTGCAAAAGTTTTTTACACAAGTTTTTTTTGATTTTTTCTGGGGCTGAAAAAAAAGAAAGCCCAAGGTTTCACTTGGGCTTTCATGAAGCTGGTAATCCGTGATTTAGGTTTCTATTCTTTCATGAAGGCCTGCATCACTTCGTTGCTTACCCCCATATTGGAAAAACCCCCATCGTTGTAAAGATTCTGCAAAGTCACTCTTTTGGTGAGGTCGCTAAAAAGGGAAACGGTGTAATTGGCACAATCCAAAGCAGTTGCATTGCCCAAAGGGGACATTTGCTCGGCATAGGCTATGAAGCCATCAAAACCTTTCACCCCTTGCCCTGCCGTAGTGGGCGTTGGCGATTGGGAAATAGTATTGACCCGCACTTTCCTTTCTTTTCCGAAGAAATATCCAAAGCTTCGCGCAATCGATTCGAGATAAGCTTTATTGTCGGCCATATCGTTGTAGTCTGGAAACACCCGCTGGGCTGCCATGTAAGTAAGCGCTACGATGCTGCCCCATTCATTCATGGCATCCTGGTGGTACAATACCTGCATGGTTTTGTGAAAAGACAAGGCGGAGACGTCCCATCCTTTGTAGGTCCAATCGTAATTTTGATCGGTATAGTGCTTTCCTTTCCGCACGTTTACGGACATCCCTATGGAATGCAGCACAAAATCCAACTTACCGCCCAAAACCTCCATGGATTTCCCAACCAGGTGCTTTAAGTCTTCTAAATTGGTCGCATCGGCTGGAACAATTTCAGATTCGGTTTTCTTTGCCAATTCGTTGATTTGCCCCATACGCATGGCAATGGGAGCATTGGTCAATACAAATCTCCCTCCTTCTTCATACACCCGCTCTGCCGTTTTCCAAGCGATGGAGTTCTCGTCCAGTGCCCCAAAAATGATTCCCCGTTTTCCTTTTAATAAATTATAAGCCATTGGTTTTTGTTTGTTCGGTTAGCAATCGTAAATATACACTAATTCAATAATTGTTTGGCATGTGTGATGGCGGAATCACTTACGGAACTTCCTCCAATCATTTGCGCGATTTCCAAAATGCGTTCATCCTGGGTCAAATCCTTGATAAGGGTTTTGGTCCTAGATCCCGAAATTTCTTTAAATACCTTTTTATGGTAGTCGCCCTTTGCAGCAGTCTGTGGCAAATGGGTAATGCTGAAAAGTTGTACCCTTTTGCTCATTTGGGATAAAATGGTGGCCATCCTATGCGCTATTTCGCCCGAAACACCTGTATCGATCTCATCAAAGATAATGGTAGGCAATTCCTTATAACTTGCCAAAATAGATTTTAGGGCAAGCATCACCCGGCTCATTTCCCCTCCGGAAGCAATTTTTTCAATCGGACCGGATTTTTCTCCCTTGTTGGCCGCAAAAAGGATTGCCAGGCTGCTCATCCCGTTGGCGCGAAATTGATCGGTTTTGGTCAAATGAAATTGAAAAGCGGCATAGGGAAGTCCAAGTTCTTTCAAAATGACTTCTAATTTGTTTTTTAGTTCCGGCAGGATCGATTCACGTTTGTCGTGAATCTGTGCGGTTTCCGTTTTCAATTTTGTCAAAACCGAAGCCTTTTCCGCTTCCAAACGCGCGATGGTATCGTCTAGCAAAGAAAAATTTTCCAGCTGTTTTTCGAGATTGGATTCTATTTGCCGAAGGGCTTCAACGCCCTGCACCCCATGTTTTTGCTGAAGTCGGTAAAGTTGCTGGAGGGTATCGTTCAGTTCCTGTAACTTCTGGGGGTCGGATTCTAACGATTCGGCATCGGCATGCAGGGTTTCCGCAATGTCCGACAATTCGATGGAAACACTATTGAGGCGCTCCAAGGTCTGTTGGTAGGTAGCTCCAAAACCTTGAAGTTTTTGCATCAGGTTCTTCACCTTCTGAAGCTGTTCCAAAATACCAAAACCCTCATCATTAAGCATTTGCAAGGATGTGGCAAGTTGCTCCTGAATGACCTCCACGTTGCTGAGTTTTTCAAAATTTTCTTCCAAGCTCTCCTGATCCAGTTTCGCCAATTGCGCCATTTTCAGTTCATTGTATAAAAACTGATGGTAATCCTGCTCTTTCAGTGCCTGGGCCTTTTCTGCCTCCATTGCTTCCAGTCTGGAAGAAATCTGCTTGAATCGTTGCAGCTCTTGTTGGTAGTGCCCTACCCTGTCTTTAGTACCCGCCAGTGTATCCAGCAGGTCCATTTGGTATGCTTCGGAGGCTAGATTTCTGGTTTCGTTCTGGTTGTGCACGTCGATCAAAAAATCGCCCAGCACCTGAAGTTGTTGTAAGGTAACGGGGGTATCGTTCACAAAGGCTCTCGACTTTCCATTTGGGAGTATTTCACGTCGGATGATGGTATGCTCCCCATAATCCAGTTCGTGTTGTTCAAAAAGCGTTTCCAGCCCATAAGGCTTCACAAAAAAATCGGCTTCAACAACACACTTTTCTTCAGGATTCCTGGCCACTTTCAGATCGGCACGGTTGCCCAATACCAATCCCAAGGCATTCAGCAAAATCGACTTTCCCGCACCAGTTTCGCCCGTGATTACGGTAAGTCCTTTTTCGAAGCTCACCTCAATGTCTTCAATAAGGGCGTAATTTTTTATGGAAAGGGTTGTGATCAATAGAAAATTTATGGAAAATATACAAACATTTAGGGGATCCTAAATGTAAGGGAACTATATTTTTTCAGCAAAAAAACTACAACCGGATGTTATCCCAATTGCTTCGGCGTGTAGGTGCAATTCTGTTAAGGTGTTCGACCAAAGTATTGATGTCTACTTGGGGCCCGCCCGTAAAAATGCTCTGGATTTCATCGGCCTTGGCATCAAAAAAAGTACGCATCAAAAAAGAATTGGGCCTTCGGTCATTAACCCCTTTTAGCGAAGCTATGGCTTTAATCACTCCGAGTTTCGCTTCCCTGGCATTACTTTCCATTTTGTCCAAACCTTCCCGATGGTAGGCATACATGGCATCCCGAAATTCTTGGTACACATTGGAGAGAACGGCATCGTTGTATCGAAAGCGGGATTGGGTCCCATCGGTCGCTTTCCAACCCTTGTAATTGGACGAAGCGGCCGTATTTACAATTTGCTTGGCAATGGCAAAATACTCGTCACCCCCATTTTGTTGAAAGGTGTCGGCATCCAAACCAATGATGGTGTACACGTGATAAGCCAGTACTGAAACGAGGTTGGAGTCAAAACTATTAATGTTGAAGACCAACGGTTGGAATTCGGAATATTCAAAAGTGAATTGCCTGTCGTTGTAGTTGTAAACTGGTGAGTCGTAAGTGGAATTAAAAACAGTGCGCGAGGATTGTACCTGAAGGCTTCCCGTAAATGTGGTCGATTCAAAACTTTGAATGATCAACGTAAAATTGCAATCGATCCGTTCTTGGTTCAACACTTCCTGGCTCGTCCATTGGGTATTGTTCAGGAATTCGGTGAGTTGATCTTTCAGAGTTCTGAAAACCTGGTAATTGGGTTGCCCCGTTTGTTCGGCGTCAATGGTTACCGTGGCATTGAGTTCCTGGGCTTCCGCATGGAATGCCACAGCTATTAATGCCAAGGCGAGGTAAAGGTTACGCATGTATTTTTTCACTTATAAATTTTAGGATATCCTTGGCTACTTCGGTTTTTTCCTTAACTCCAAAAGGATACGTTTTATTGTCTGCATCGATGAGGGTTACTTTATTGGTTTGTGCCCCAAAGGCCACGCCTTCATCATTCAGCGAATTTAAAACAATTAAATCTAAATTCTTTTTTTTGAGTTTGGTTTTTGCATTTTCCAGCTCGTTTTCCGTTTCCAACGCAAAGCCAACCAAGTATTGTTTTTGTTTGATTGCTCCAAGTGTAGCCAAAATATCCTCGGTTTTTTCCAATTGAATGGAGAACTCCCTTTCGGACTTTTTTATTTTTTGAGTGGCTTTGACCTTAGGACGGTAGTCTGCCACAGCAGCACTAAGGATGGCAACATCGCAGGCATCAAAATAGCGATGGGAGGCTTGGTACATTTCCTTGGCCGAGGTAACCCTGATCAACGTTATGGATTCATGGGGCACTTGCAGGGAAGTAGGGCCGGAAACTAGTGTGACTTCGGCACCCCACTGGGCGGCAACCCTTGCCAGGGCAAAGCCCATTTTTCCACTGGAATGGTTCCCTATAAATCGCACAGGATCGATGGCCTCATAAGTGGGGCCTGCAGTAATGAGTATTTTTTTTCCGTAGAAAGGTGATTTTTTTAAAAGGTCTTGTTCCAAAAAAGTCACAATATCGGCCGGTTCTGCCATGCGCCCAGTCCCCACCAAGCCACTGGCAAGCTCACCATGTGTGGATGGAATCATGATGTTCCCGAAAGCGGTAAGTTTTTTAAAACTTTCTGAAGTGGATGGGTGGCGGTGCATGTCCAAGTCCATAGCGGGAGCAAAATATATTGGGCATTTTGCTGAAAGATAGGTAGCTATCAGTAGGTTATCGCTACTCCCCTGGGCCATTTTGGACAAAGTGTTTGCAGTTGCTGGGGCTATTAAAAGCAAATCTGCCCAAAGTCCTAACGCTACGTGGTTATTCCATTGGGCATTTTCATTTTCTTCGTCCACAAAGGTGGAAAGCACTTCATTCTTGGAGAGGGTCGAAAGTGTCAAGGGCGTTACAAAATCCTTGGCTGCAGGAGTCATGACCACCCTTACCTCAGCCCCTTTTTTAACTAGCAACCGTACCAAAAAGGCACTTTTGTAAGCGGCAATCCCGGCAGTGATGCCCAATAAGATTTTCTTTCCGCTTAAAACAGACATGTAAAGGGTTTAGTTATCGATGGCCTCGTCCTTGGTATTGCGGTGGTAAATTTTGTTTTCCAACCACTCCTGAATGGCCAAGGCGTGTGGTTTTGGAAGGCGCTCGTAAAATTTGGAGACTTCTATTTGCTCCTTGTTTTCGAAAATTTCTTCCAAGCTATCGTTGTAGGTAGCAAACTCGTCCAACTTTTCGATCAATTCTTTTTTGATATCGGAATTGATTTGTATCGCTCGTTTCGAGATGATGGAGATCGCCTCATAAATATTGTCCGTAGGAACGTCGATCTGATTCCTATCGTAGGTAGTGGTGTTGATCGGCGCTTCCGAATTTTTGATATCGCTCATATTCCTAAAATTAATTTCGTTTTTAAATTTGTGAAAGTCGTTTTTCAATATCCTGAAGAATGACGTCTGCATCCATTCGCAATTCGCTTTCCCCATAATATTTCGAAAAACCTTCGTAGTACTTTTTTGCAGTTTTAAGCCGCTCTTCAACCAAATAAGGCACACTGTTGATAGCCAAAAGGTAAGCCGCTTCTAGTTTTCCATAGAATGCCTCTTTACGGTAGGGAGAGCCCGGATGATCGAGGATAAAATTGTCGAAGGCCTTGATCGCTGCCTTGTAATCGGATATTTTCAAATATTGCTTGGCGGTCTGAATGTCTTTTTTTTCGAGTTTCTCCCGCAGTTCGGACACCATGGCATTGGCATTGGGCCTAAAGGAAGAGTTGGGAAATTTATTGACAAATTCCTGCAGTTTATCCAAGGCCATTTGGGTATCCCTTTGATCGAGGGAATAACGTGGCGACAATTCGTAATAGCTTCGGGCCGAACGGAATGCGGCAATTTCAACACTGTCGCTTTTGGGATAGGAAATCACAAAACGCTCAAACTGATATCCGGATAAATAAAAGTCTTCCAGTTTGTAAAAGGTATTGGCATAGCGGAACATTAAGGGTTCTGCCTGTGGCTTTCCTCGGTAAGCAGGGACAATTTGTTCCATCAGCACCAAAGCCTTCTTGTATTTGCCAATCTTGTACAGCGAATCTGCAAAAGAATATTTCTGTGCCAAATCATCCGATTTCAACACTTTCTGGTATTCACCACATGCTACCAAAGAGCATGCAGTCACCAAAACAATCAAGACTTTATTTATGGAGTTCCAAAACATCGTGCAAAAGTAGTGAATTCTATGGGATTACAAAATTTAAAAAACAATCGAAAATAAGCCGATACCTCGAGGTTCTTCGCTGCTTTTTGAAAAGTTTAACGCGTAGGATTGCAAATTGTTTAAAATGTATCAACAAACTGGTCAATTTTTTCTCGAAGCTCTTTGCTTATTCCTACCAGCGGAAGTCGGACGGCATCGTTACAAATACCCAATTTGTGGAATACTGCTTTGATACCGGCGGGGTTGCCTTCAGCGAAAATATAATCGATGGCAGGAGCCAATTTGTAATGTATAGCATAGGCCTCGTCGACCCGTCGTTCCAATCCCAATCGGATCATTTTTGAAAATTCCCGAGGAAAACCTTCCCCGATTACAGAAATTACGCCCGCACCTCCTGCCAACACCATGGGCAATGCAATCATGTCGTCGCCGGATATGACCAAAAAATGATCAGGCGTGCCATCTATCATGCGCATGGCTTGTACCAAATCGCCAGCTGCTTCCTTAATGGCTACAATATTGGCAAAATCGTTGGCCAAACGGATGACTGTAGATGGAAGTAGGTTACTGGCCGTCCTTCCGGGAACATTGTAAAGAATAATGGGCTTTGGACTGACTTTGGCCAGGGCTGCAAAATGTTGGTAAATCCCTTCCTGTGTGGGTTTATTGTACATGGGAGACACTGAAAGTATGGCCGCAAAGCTTTCCAGATTCATTTCCTGAAGTTCATCAATGACAGCTTGGGTATTGTTGCCCCCTATTCCCAAAACCAGAGGCAGACGTCCGGCGTTGGCATCTATTACGGTTTGGATAACCAATTCCTTTTCTGCTTTTGAAAGCGTAACGCTCTCGCCCGTAGTTCCCAGCACCACCAAATAATCGACACCATGTTCAATTTGATAATGTACGACACGCTTCAATGCTTCCACATCGATCTTCAGGTTGGGGGTAAAAGGGGTAATCAAAGCGACTCCAGTACCAAATAATGTTTTCATTTACAATTTGTTAAGTACAGTTACATATTTTTTGAGTTCCGATTCCAGAAGTTGAAGCTCCCCTGCAGGAATCGTAATGATTAAATCATAAAGTCGTTCATCGGCATTCTTACACCCCACTTTAAATTTGGCCTTGCTTTTTGAAACCATCAAATCCAGGTATGGGTGAGGGCCATCGTACAAGCCCACCAAGATATCGAAAGGAAGGTTCAAAAATTCCAGTGCGTTGTCGTTGTGTATTTCACCTTTCCAAGTAAAATCTTTGTTGTTTACCTGGTTTTGCCTCAAGGATGGGGTTTTCTTTTTCACTTCCTGAAATGAAAACACTTTCACATCTTTGGGTTGCAATTCCAAGGATTTTGAAAAATCATACAATGGTTCAAACTCCTGTATGGTATGCTCATCCACCAAAAATCCAAGGGTCCTCAATTTCGAATTGACTTGCGACAAATCGCGTTGTTCCAAATTCTTTTCGGTATGCTTTTGAAAGGATTGCTTCTGTATTTTTTCTAAGATTCCCATAAGACAATAACACTACAAAAATAAAGGATTCCCATTATAAGTTGATGCATTAGGCTATCATTTCCAAAAAGTCGTCTTCCGAAATGATAGTGACTCCCAAACCTTCAGCCTTTACTTTCTTGCTGGGCCCCATATTTTCTCCTGCGACTACGTAATTGGTTTTCCCTGAAATACTTCCGGATACCTTTCCGCCATTATCTTCGATTAGCTTTTTAAGTTCTTCCCGTGTTACTTTTGCAAACACCCCTGAAACCACAAAAATTTTTCCCTGAAGTTTATCGGTTTGGTTGGCCAATGCTGCTGCCGAGATTTCCAATTGAACGCCATGGTTTTTCAAACGCTGTACCAGGCTCCTATGCTCTAGCGTATTAAAAAAGGCTACCACACTTTCCGCTATTTTTTCTCCAATCTCGTCCAAAGCGACCAAATCTTCCAGTGTGGCCTCCGCAATTGCATCGATACTCTTGTAATGCTTTGCCAGTTTTTTGGCAACCGTTTCGCCCACAAAACGAACCCCTAGGGCGAAGAGTACCCTTTCAAAAGGAATTAGTTTGGAGGCTTCGATGCCCTTGATGAGGTTTTCGGCACTTTTCTCTGCCATACGCTCCAAAGGAATCACCTGTGCTTCTGTGAGTTCGTAGAGGTCGGCATAATTTTGAATCAGTCCATTGTTTACCAAAAGGGCAACAGTTTCACCTCCCAATCCTTCAATATCCATCGCTTTTCGTGAAATGAAATGCTGGATACGACCAATAATTTGAGGCGGACATCCATCCGTATTAGGGCAATAATGCTGTGCTTCGCCTTCCTTTCGCACCAAAGGTGTATGGCATTCTGGGCAATGGGTGATGTAAACTGTGGGCATCGATTGTGGAGGCCTTTTACTGAATTCTACCCCAACAATTTTAGGAATGATTTCCCCGCCCTTTTCCACATAAACCGTATCCCCTTCCCGAATGTCCAATTTGGCAATCTGGTCGGCATTGTGCAAAGATGCTCGTTTTACTATGGTGCCTGCCAATTCCACGGGTTCCAAATTGGCCACGGGAGTTATGGCACCGGTCCTGCCTACTTGATAGGTAATTTTATTCAAAACGGTGATGGCCTGTTCTGCCTTAAATTTATACGCCATCGCCCAACGAGGCGATTTCGCCGTATAGCCCAATTCTTCCTGCTGTTGCAGGTTATTTACTTTGATTACGACCCCATCGATCTCGTAAGGAAGGTCATGCCGGTGTTGGTCCCAATAGTTAATATAATCCAGCACTTCATCTGTAGTTTTGGCGAGCTTAGCTTCGGATGGCACTTTGAAGCCCCAATCGCGTGCTTTTTGAAGCCCTTCGAATTGGGTAGCAAAAGGAAGCCTTTCTGCCTTCAAACTATACAGCAAACACTCCAAGGGCCTTTTTGCCACTTCGGCACTGTCCTGCAATTTCAAACTTCCAGAGGCCGTATTGCGTGGATTGCGGTAAGGATCTTCCCCTGCTTCCACACGTTCTTCATTCATGGCCTCAAATCCCTTCAGCGGTAAAATGATTTCCCCACGGATATCGAATGAATCCGGGTAATCGCCCATCAGTTGTAGGGGGACCGACTTGATGGTTTTTACATTGATGGTTACATCGTCTCCTTGCACTCCGTCACCCCGGGTTACGGCCTTGATTAATTTTCCCTGTTCGTAGGTTAGGCTAATGGAAGCACCGTCGTATTTTAGCTCGCAGGTGTATTCCACAGGGCCATCCACCAGCTTTTTGATGCGTTTTTCCCAATCTTCCAGATCGTCCTTCGAATAACTGTTATCCAACGAATACATACGGAATCGATGGCTTACCGTTTCAAAATTTTTGGTGATTTCCCCACCTACCCGCAGGGTTGGGGAGTTGGGGTCATAAAACTCTGGGTGGGCTTTTTCCAATTGCTGTAACAGCTTCAGCTTCTCGTCGAATTCGTAATCCGAAATAGTGGGATTGTCCAGTACGTAATAATTGTAATTGTGCTGCCGCAATTCATCCCTTAAACCGGTAATCTGCTGTTTGATGTCCATGCAACAAATATATAAATTGAAAGTGTTCAAATCCTAGATTCGAATCTTCTTATATCAACAAAAAAAGCCGCCCACAAGGGGACGGCTTTAATTCCAATAGATTATGGATTACTCCTTAATGAAACGCTTGGTTACGGCCAATCCGTCTGAAACAAATTGAACGTAATACACGCCATTGGCCAATCTGGAAACATCGAAAGTTAAATCATCCACAGCAGGATTGATTTTCTTTACTAATTGCCCAGAAGTAGAAAACACCATAATTTCATCCACATCGACATCCAGAATCTCTATCGTCAATTGCGAGGTTGTCGGATTTGGATACAATCGAATGTTATCATTCGCTTGATGCGCAAAACTTTGTGACGGACCAGAAATGTCATTAGGAATTACAGCTGGTGCGGCAGAAACGTTATCGCCCGAAACGATGACTTGATCGAAGTAGATAAAATCACTGTTATTACTCGCATCACAACGAATCCTGAATCGGTTATTGGCATTGAAATTATACGTAGCCGCATTCAAAAGGATGGTATCCGTAAAGAAAGTGTTGTTGCTGAAATGCGTTCCGCTAATGTATTGCCCAATAACCTGATAACTCGATCCATTGTAGAATTCCACAAAAAAGTCTTCCCCAGTTTCCATGCTACTTGCGTAGGTATGGAATTCGATGCTTACTTGGGTATTCCCCGTCAAATTCAAAACCGGTGAAACCGAATTGGACGAACTGGAATTGTCTCGAAGTCGGATGGAATAGCTTCCCTCATAAGAGGCTGTTGTGGAAAGCACTCTTGCGCAATCACTACCTCCGTCACTCCAACCGTCAAAACCGGTTTCAAAGTAGTAGGCAGCGATCACTCCATTGCCCCCACCACCGGTGGTCGTTACATTGGCTGTATTGCTGAAGCCCGAATTGTTCCCGGCCGCATCAAAAGCCCGAACGGTAAACGCGTACGAAGTATTGGCCGTTAAACCCGTTACATTAGCTGAGTTGCTTCCAACGGTACCAATACTAACACCACTTTCAAAAACTTCATAGCCGGTAACTCCCACGTTGTCCGTAGAGGCCGTCCAAGACAAGTCCACTGTAGTATCCGTAATATTTGACGCCGTCAAATTGGTTGGATTGGTTGGAGGTTGTGTATCACCACCGCCACCGGCGATCAAATTCACGGTATAGTCTTCCACTTCACCATAGGTAAAGGTTTCACAGGAGGTTGGGATGCCGTTGTACTTCATGGAAACCCGCATTCGGGTAGCCGTTTGTGAGGTCCCTGTTGGAACGGTAAAGTTTCCACTATTGGGTGTGCTGGTAGAAGCTGCTTGCGACCAGACCAATTCGCCGGCATCGTCAAAATCGAAGTCGTGGTTGTAATCGATCCAAACGGCATACCCTTCTGGATATACCGTGCCCGTCCAAGTAGGGGTAACAGTTACCGTGTAACTCTGTCCCTCACTTAAGTTGGTCGAAATAGCGGTAAAGTCTGAATAAAACTGAGCTCCAGAAGCATTGTCGATGGTATTCAACTGTACCCTACCGATGTACTCGTCGTTCACATTGGTACTGGCAGAGGTGCAATACGTTCCTCCCACCGATTGGGTAGTGAAGGAAGTGGTAGCATCACCCGAAACATTACCAGCAGCATCCTCTGCATTTACTGCAGCTGTATAGCTGGTGGCGGGTGAAAGACCAGTGACATTGTAACTTGTTGATGCCGTAGTCCCTACCAAGGAACCGTTGATATACACATTGTAGTGATCCACACCTACATTATCGGTAGAAGCGGTCCAAGAAAGGGTGGCACTACTTGTGGTAATGCTACTGGCTGTAAAATTGGTTGGAGTGCTAGGAGCTTGGGTGTCGCCGCCACTTGCCGCTAAGATGATGGTGTAATCTTCCACTTCTCCATACGTAAAGGTTTCACAGGAGGTTGGAATGCCATTGTATTTCATGGATACTCTCATGCGTGTAGCAGTTTGCGAAGTACCGGATGGAACTGTAAAAGTACCGCTATTGGGAGTATTGGTTGAAGCGGCCTTGGACCAAACCAATTCCCCAGCATCGTCAAAGTCATAGTCATGATTGTAATCGATCCACACCGCATAACCTTCCGCATAAACCGTTCCGGTCCAAGTAGGAGTTACAGTGATGGTATAAGCCTGCCCCTCATTCAATGTGGTTGAAATGGCCGTAAAATCTGAATAGAATTGCCCGCCTGATGCATTGTCGATGGTATTCAACTGTACCCTACCAATGTACTCGTCGTTCACATTGGTACTGGCAGAAGTACAATAAGAAGGTGGTGGCGCATCCAAGGTGGTAAATGAAGTGGAAGCATTGCCCGAAACGTTCCCTGCAGCATCTTCGGCATTCACCGTTGCAGTATAATTGGTTAAAGGCGTCAACCCCGTAACATTAAAAGAAGTGGTAGAAGATGTGCCTACCAAAGTTCCATTGATGGAAATGTTGTAGTGATGTACGCCCACATTATCTGTTGAGGCTGTCCAAGACAGCGTAGCTCCTGTATCCGTAATATTGGTTGCAGTGAGGTTGGTAGGATTGGTGGGTGCTTCCGTATCTGGCGGTCCAGCCTCGATCTGGAATTTCCCAACCACTCCTTTACGACCACTGCTCATGTATTCATCAATGAACCAAAAAGAAGAATTATCGGAAGGATCCACATCAATTTTACTGTAATCTCCGTAACGGGTTCCAGAGAAATTTTGGTTACCGTTGGCTATGACCTGTTCAGCAGCAGTCATTACTCCAAGGGGATCGGTACTCAACCTTCCGGTAAAATAAGAACTAACCCTTACGGTACCAGAGGTTGTGGGTCCGGACATGGAACTATAGCCCATACCAATATTCCCTTGTGCATCCATGGCTAAGCTTGCGTTCCAGGCATGCTTGCCGTCGGCAGCGGTATAGGTTCCTTCTTGGTAAAGGGACCAAGGTTGGTTGTCTCCATTTTGGCGAAGTTCCATCCACCGTACTGCAGCCAATTCGCCAGCGCTTGCGTCGGCATCTACCACAAAATTGAAAACTGCGGAATTGTGCCCAGAAAATTTTCGGAACTGAGCCTGGTTCATAATGGTGGCCTGTAACGCATCAATAGCAGAACCTCCACCCGGTTGAGATAAATTTGAAAAACTTCCATTATCAAAAACACTAATGAACGAAGTGGTGTTGATTTGTTGTGCCGCAGAAATTGTTGAATTGGCGGTATTGTTCCAGTCTACATCGATGGTCCATAACTTAATATGGTCTGTCGAAACACCACTCCAAGCATTATCCTGCAAATACACCACAGTAGCCCCACCGGCTGCAGGAAGGTTGTTATCGGTTACATTGAGCACCTGAGGGCTAAAAAATCCACTGGTAACAATTCCCGGTAGGTTAAAGCCTTGGATTTTTGCCCCTGGATTACCGGTAAGCATGGCCGCACGCTCCAAAGCCCAAACCTTGTTGGACCCGCTGGTATTTTCGGTGATGTAATACCCATCACTCCACACAGACAATTTTTGGTAATCCTGAATGGCGGAAATAGTGTACACATACCATCCTGCAGTTAAAGGATTAGGGCCATCGGACACCGCGATCTGTGCACCGGCGGTAGTGCTCAAAAAGGTGACAACCCAGCGGTCTGCAGCATTGTCATAAGATACGGTAAGATCGCAGCAACCTCCTGATGGAAATATCGCTGGGTTTGGCGAGGTTTGCCCTAAAAGTTGGTTTCCTGATTTGTCATAAATGGTAAATCCCGTATTGTAGACAATAAAAACATGGTTGGGTCCAACAGCCAATGAGGGGTCCGTAGGTTGTGAACTCGAAGAATAAGCGTTGAAAACCAGACTAGCAGGGGCCAGCGTAATGCTTTGTTCCAGTTCGCTTCTATTAAGGACGAAAAAATCATCTTCCCGCTGCGGGTCTTGTCCACGTACAATTTGATTGGCAATGGAACGCTTATCCTTTGCCTCTTCCCTGGAATCGGTAGCAGGGAGTAAATCGTTGGGTCTAGAGATCATGGGAGAGACATACTCCACATAGGAAACTGTTCCCGTGTAGACTGCTTTGGATTGGACGTTTTCCTGAGCCTCTCCCACCCAGGAAACCACTATCAATGCCAAAACAAGAAATAGTTTTTTGGTT
>DJVA01000037.1 GCA_002440705.1 Flavobacteriaceae bacterium UBA6268
GGCATTTGGCAAAGGAACATTCAAAGGCGAGACAACTCCGCTAAGGGATGAACCCATCATTACCGAGTCAGAATTCGACATGGATGATTACGAAGAAATCTACAACGACCTTAGGAGGCCCAAAAAGAATAACCCCAATGCGCTTCCCATGGGTCCCGACCCCTTGAACCAAACTGCACCTGCTTTCAGGCAACCCGCGGGCTTGATCCTGGATTTCCAAGCCGGCAGCAGTGCTGAATCTGGATTCATTCCTCCAGACCCTACCGGTGCTGTTGGTCCTAACCATTTTGTACATGCTTTTAACTCCAGTGTTAAGATTTTTGACAAAACCGGAACTTTGTTGGTTGGACCCGTTAGCCTTGGTTCTTTTTTAGGAAATGGTCTTAACCATGGTGACCCCATTGTGATGTACGATCAATTGGCCGACCGCTGGTTTGTAAGCCAATTTGAATGTGTGCCAAACTGTAGTAGTATATCTTCAGGAATCCTGATTATGGGGGTTTCTACATCGCCCGACCCAACTGGGACTTACAATGTATATGAATTTCCTCTTGGATCGTTTCCAGACTATCCACACTATGCTATTTGGCCTGATGGCTATTACCTCACCGCTAACAAAAGTGGGCAAGCCACTTATGTATTTCAACGGGATGTTATGTTAGCCGGAGACCCTGATCCACTTTTTGAAGGGTTTCCATTAATTGGCTGTTTTAAGAACCCCAACACCGTTTTCAGTCCCGAACCTGCAAATTTAGTAGGTACCAATTATGAATACGGAATGCCAGGTTACATTGTGTACTTGCAGGATGACGCTTGGTCTGCAGCTATAGCCAACGATCACATCAAGATTTGGACTATTGAAATGGATTGGGATGGGGACAGCACCATATCCAACCCACAGGAAATAGCTTTGGCTCCTTTTGACTCTACTTTTGCACCCTTCGGAAGTGGGGACATTGGGCAACCAGGAACAGGCCAAAAACTGGACGGACAAGGAGGTATCATCTCTTACATGGCCAATTTCAGAAAATTTGACGATCACAATTCTTTTGTAATCAATTTCAATGTGGATATTGACGGAAATGATACCGCTGGGGTTCGATGGATTGAACTCCGCAACACGGGCTCTGATCCGTTCACCTTACACCAAGAAGGAACTTGGACCATTGCCGATGGCGATAGCCGATTTATGGGTTCTAATGGAATTGATGAAGATGGTAATATTGGATTGGGCTACAGCGTGGGTAGTTCTGCTACACGAGTTGGATTGCGTTTTACTGGCCGTATGGAAGGCGATCCATTGGGCCAAATGACATTTCCAGAGACTTCCGTGATTGAAAGTAACGGGGTACAGACTTGGATCAATCGTTATGGAGATTATGCCCATCAAACCATAGACATCGATGACCGAACTTTTTGGTATACTTCAGAATACATCCCAACTACCAACACCTGGGCCGACCGAGTAGGAGCTTATAAGTTAGTGGATGATTATACCGACGATCTTGGGGTATATGCTTTCGTTTCCCCAGGCTTTGTAGGTCCGTATACTAATTCAGAAACAGTTGAAGTGAACATCTCCAATTTTGGAACCGATCCACAATCCAACTTCGATGTAGAACTCTACGTTGATGGAGGTTTGGTCGATACCGAAACGTATACCGGGACCCTAAACCCAGGAGAGACCGATTCGGTGACTTTCAGCCAAACAATCGATTTGTCCATCGAAGGGCATTTGTATGAAGTAGTTGCCAAAACAGCCCTTTCGGGAGACGATTATCCCAATAACGATGACGTTACCAAATATTACCTAACCGGCGAGCTTTTGGGAACCAACGATTTCCAATTGAATGATCATGAATTGTTCATGTATCCTGTTTCTCTTAACTTGTACGAGTTGAAGTACAATACTACCGAAGATTTTGGAGTGATGAATTATCGCATCCTTAACCTATTGGGGCAAGAAGTGACTTCTGGAAAAATGGAAACTGAAGTAAAAGGATATCGCGCTAGTGTTGATTTGAATACTGTTGCTACTGGAGTTTATGTAGTGGAAGTATCTAGTGCTAAGCAAAAATTGAGCAAACAATTCATGGTTTCCCAATAAAACCGAGTTTCAATTTATTATTGAGGCGGGCATTGGCCCGCCTTTTTTTATTGTATGATCAATTTTTTTTCAAACTTCTCCCGGTCCGTACTTATCACTACAAGATAAATCCCAGTAGGTAAGTTGGAAACGTCTATGCTTTCGTTCATTTTGGACTTGGGATACGAAACTATTTCTTCCCCTGTAAGGGTATAGATCGTGATGCCCATAGAATCAATTTCGTAAGGACTGGATACCGCGAAGCTGGTATTGGCAGGGTTGGGAAACAATAATATCTGGGAATTGGCTGTGGCTTCTGAAACCGAAAATAGATGCCAACGATCTTCAGCAATAGGGCCTCCCCAAATAATCGTAGCCAGATAAGGGTTGTCTATAAAAGGATTCCTGTTGCCGTAAACGTTTTCCAAATGTGGGTTTCTTTGGTCTTCAAATTCACTTACAGGATCTTCCACATTCCATTCCAAGTACAGTTGAAGCATGTCGGTACTTCCTTGCAGAGGCCCCGTGCCCATTAAGGAAGGAAGGCATTGATTGCCATATCGGGTATATAGGTACATCATCATCCGTGCAACATCGCCCTTCCATTCATCGCCCGGGTACCAATTTCCACCTACCACTCCTGCGTTACCACTTCCATCGGTAAAAATTCGATTTCCTTTATTATTGTTCATTTGCGAATCGCTTGGGCGAATGTTGTGGGGATCGGCACCAATTCCTGTGGTGCTATTGTCCACATTTCCCATGGGAGGGTTGGCATTGGATCTTGCAAATACATGCTCCCGATTCCATTCACATGAATTTCCGCCAAACAAATCCTTATCCCTGGACCGGTCCGTGGTGCAGTTCCCATCTTGGTCGTTGTATCCAAAAACCAAGAGAACGTTGTTTGTATTTTCGGGATCTTCGTCTGTAATAAAGGCGGCATTCTTTGCATCTCCATACGTAAATGTACTACTGGCTTGGCTAATTTTGTTTTGGAGTTCAAAATACAGATCCTGTCCCGTTAGACTTAAGTTTACATCATTGTAATAGGGTTCTTGCGCCTTTAAACCTTGTACAAAGAAGCCAATGGATATGAGGAGTATGGTATATTTTTTCATTTAATTTTTAGGGCTTTTTTTTAGTAATGCCATGTAAAAACCATCAAATCCAGTTTCACTGGGGTACAAGGTTTCTTCATGTGCCAAGGTAAAACCTTTTCCGGCTTCAGAGGTTAAGAAATTTTTAATTTGGTTTTGATTTTCGGATGGAAGGATGGAACAGGTGGCATACACCAGTTCGCCTGAGTCTTTAACGATTTTTGAATAGGATTGCAACAGTTCCTGTTGGGTGGCCCTAATTTCATTTAAAAAATTTGGCTGCAGTTTCCATTTGGTGTCCGGATTCCGTTTCAACACACCGAGCCCCGTACATGGAGCATCGATAAGAACTTTGTCTGCCGTCCCGTATAACTTTTTAATCGTTTTGGACGATTCGATCATACGGGTTTCCAGATTGTGGACCCCATTTCGTTTTGCTCTTTTTTTGAGCTCTGCCAATTTGTTTTCATATATATCCAACGCTATGAGGTGGCCCTTGTTTTGCATCAATGTTGCTAGATGAAGGCTTTTCCCTCCCGCACCAGCACAGGCATCCACAACGCGCATGCCCGGTTCGGGGCTCAACAGTAATGCTACTTTTTGTGAGGACGCATCCTGTACCTCGAACCACCCTTCTTTAAATTCGTTGGTTGTAAAAACATTGGTTCGTTCGTCCAACATCAAGGCATTGGGCAATCCAGAAATGGTTTGCGTATTGATTTCCTGTAATTTTAGTGCTTCCTTAAGTTGCGATAAATTGGATTTTAAGGTATTGACCCGTAAAACCACTTCAGCTTGTATATTGAGGGCATGCAGTTCCTTCTCCCATTTTTGTTCCCCCAATTCTTCTACCCCCAGCGCATCCAACCAATCGGGGATGGACTCCCTGATGACTCGCTGTTTGGAAAATGTATCGAACCGTCCTTTGATTTTTCTTGTAGGAGTATCCTCAAATTGCTTCCAAGAGGGTAGGGAAATCCCTCGAAGTGTGGCCCAAACCCCAAAAAGTCGGAAAAGATTTTCGCGATCAAAAGGTTCCTTTACTTCCGCAATTGAAGCGTAAAGACGTTTCCAGCGTACGATATCGTAGGTGGTTTCCGCAATAAAGGCACGATCACGGGAGCCCCAGCGTTTGTCACGCTTTAGGGTGTTTTTCAATACCTTGTCCGCTTGTTTCTCCTTATTAAAAATTTCATTTAAGGAATCGATGGTTGCAAAAACCAAATTGCGATGGAGTCTCATAGCCAAATTATAGGATGCAAAGGTAGTATTCTTTTGGGTTTAATTATTTTTGTGAAAATGTTTTTCCATGAAACTATTCCCCTTTTACATAGTACTGTTTTTTTTGATGGGTTGTTTCAATGAGCAATCTGGGTTTGAAACGGTGGAGATACAGACGGTTTATGTAGATAGCTTAAGCATTCGTGCCATTGCTCCAATGGACGAACAAAGGGTATGGTTTGCTGCCAATAATGGTAAAATAGGGCTTATTGACGGTGAGCAACCAAAATTGGCTACGATTAAATACGAAGATTCTTTATTGCATTTTAGATCTGTGGCACTGACCGCAAAGGCTGTTTTTGTATTGAGTATTGCCAATCCGGCCGTACTTTATAAAATTGATTTTGATGGGGTGGAGGCGACGCATATTGAAGAAGTTTATGTGGAAGAAGGCGAAAAGGTTTTCTACGATTCTTTGTCATTTTGGAACAATAAAGAAGGCATTGCCATGGGCGACCCAACTGACGGGTGCCTTTCCCTATTAATTACTAGGGACAGTGGCAATACTTGGTCCAAAATACCCTGTTCTCAATTACCCGCTTGCGAAATTGGAGAAGCGGGTTTTGCCGCAAGTAATACCAATATTGCTATTTATGGGGACCATGCGTGGATTGCTACAGGAGGAAAGGCTGCCAGGGTATTTCATACATCCAATAAAGGTGAAACTTGGGAAGTTTTTGAAACTCCCATTTTGCAAGGTAGGGCCATGACTGGAATTTATTCCATTGCGTTTTATGATGAGAACAAAGGGGTTGTTTTTGGAGGCGATTGGGAACAGAAGGCTTTCAACGAGGGAAATAAAGCAATAACGGAAGATGGGGGGAAAACCTGGAAGCTGATTGCAAACGGGATGGGGCCCGGCTATCGGTCTTGTGTGGCCTTTGTTCCAGGAACGAAAGGGAAAGGGTTAGTGGCTGTAGGCTCACCAGGTATTTCGTATAGTGCAGATGCTGGAAGCACTTGGAAAGAATTGTCCGAAGAAGGATTTTATGCCATCGCTTTCGCCAATGATTCCATAGCATTTGCAAGCGGTCAAAATCGAATTGCTAAGTTGCACTTCAGGTAATTATGGCCTTCCGCGCTTGCCTTTAACTTTTTGGAGCAGTACTTTTTTGAATTCTTCCTCAGCGCGATGCAACTTCAAAATCTTCTTGGCCGGAAGGACTCCTTTTAACTTTTGAACCAATTCCATATGGTATTGCAGTTCCTTGGCACGGATGTTCATTACTTTGTCCAGGAGGGCATTGGCTTCGGTCTCGGATAGGTTGTCTACATTTCCGTTGATGGTTTCAAAAATTTCCTTTCGCTCTTTCTTCCTTAAGTCCATAAGCTTGTCCTCATGTTCGTTGTAGATGGGCCAAAATTGTTGCGCTTCTGCAGCTGTAAGGTCCAATGCTTCCGTAATAAAGGCCGCTTTATAGGCTTTGATTTTGTCCCCATGCTGGGCAAAGGAAAGTGTTGCTATCAATAATGCAATGGTAAAAAATAGTTTTTTCATGATCATTCGGTTAGTAAGGTAGTGTCGTCAAGGTTTTCCAAAAGGTAGGCATCGAGGTTTTCTTCACTAAAGTTATTTTGATTTACGTTTAATTCCGATAGGTCCTCTTCGGTAAGGTATTGCGCGATATCCAGGGTAGATATACCGCTTCCCCCATTTTCAAGGTAGTAAAGTACCTCGGTCATCTCCAATTGGTTTTGAGTTGTTGTGTTGTTAGTGACCAAAAAAGCGACCAATAAACAAGCTGCAATAGCTGCGGCCCATTGAAAGGTTCTTTTTCTGTATAAGGGAATTACTTTGGATTTATTTTCCATTTTAAGGGAAGTGGTGATTTCTTCCCCCAAGCGATCAAAATAACCCTCGGGGGCAATAAAACCTGTAGATTTAGGAAACCCTTCTTCTTGTAAACGGTCAAAAATGGTTTTTTCCAATTGATCAAAATAGTGATCTGGAACTTTAAACCCATGTTTGTATTTCGATGTTTCCTTCATATTGGTTTTGACTCTAACAATTTTAAATGGTTTTATTTTGAAGAAATTCAGTTATTTTTTTGACTGCCAAATGGTAACTGCTTTTCAATCCGCCCACCGAGGTATCCAAAATCCCGGATAGTTCTTCATAAGTGAGGTCATCAAAATATTTCATGTTAAAGACCAAACGTTGCTTTTCTGGGAGTGAAGCAATGGCTTTTTGTAGTTTCAATTGGATTTCGGTGCCTTCAAAATAAACATCTGCTTCCAATCGTGTCAAAGCTTGTTGTTGTAATTCCTCGGAAGAGACCATATGCTTTTTCGCTTTTTTGTTGATAAAAGTAATGGCTTCATTGGTGGCAATGCGATACATCCAAGTATACAATTTGCTTTCTTCCTTGAATTGTTCAATATTTCTGAAAATCTTAATGAACGTATTCTGCAGCACATCGTCTGCGTCATCATGGTCCAGGACCATCTTTCTGATATGCCAATAGAGGCGCTCTTTGTATTGGGATACAAGATAATTGAAAGCCGAATCCTTTTGGGAGCTTTCCTTTAAGGATGCTATAAGCGTTTTCTCTTCTATGGCTGTATTTTAAGATTTGACACAATTAAAATTAAAAGGTTTAATGAAGTAGTACAATCAAAATCACACTTTTATATCGATTAACTACAAAAATATTCGTTAAAATGCCAAAAATATTTTTTTGTAGGAAAATATTTACTAAATTTACCACATACTTCTTATGTATAGGTTCTTCGTTATCAGCCCCAACTGTAATGAGAACTGAATTAAACGGGCCTTAGCGGGGGCTGGCCCGTTTTTTCTTTTCAGAGTTTATATTTCTTTTAGACTTATGTATGTAGGAAAAATACTTCTATATATCTAATAAAATTCGATGAAATGCATTTTAAGCAGATAAAAAGCAAAAAAATATTTGTAAAATATAAAATCTCTTGTATATTTGGAGCATACTTATGTAACAACACCTTGGTTGTGAGCCCCAAACCCAACTAAGGTACAATAGAAAGAAGCGGAGCCCCAACCGCTTCTTTTTGTTTATAGAGTTTGCATTTCGACAAGGTTGAAGTAAGTTCCTCTTTTTTCCAAGAGTTCCCGATGTTTTCCCTGTTCCACAATTTGCCCCTTGGAAAGGACCACAATGATGTCGGCATTCTGTACGGTGGAGAGTCGGTGCGCAATAACGATGGATGTTCTATTTTTCATCATGTTCTCCAAAGCGTCCTGCACCAAACGCTCACTTTCAGTATCCAATGCAGAAGTTGCTTCATCCAGGATCATGATGGGTGGATTCTTCAAGACGGCACGAGCGATACTGATTCTTTGTTTTTGTCCGCCACTCAATTTCCCGCCCCCATCCCCAATATTGGTGTGGATGCCCGCTTCCAGGTTTTTTACAAATTCCCAGGCGTTGGCAACTTTTAGTGCTTCGATGATTTCTTCGTCGGTAGCTGAAGGTTTGGCGACCAATAAATTGCCTTTTACCGTATCATTGAACAAAATGGAATCCTGGGTCACTAATCCCATCAAACCCCTAAGGGACTTCAGGGATAGTTCTTTGATGCCTTTTCCGTCAATTTCTATGCGGCCTTCGTTTACATCGTAAAATCGAGTCAATAAATTGGCGATGGTGCTTTTACCACTTCCACTTTGCCCTACTAGGGCCACGGTGCTCCCTTTGGGTATTTTTAAGGAGAAATCCTTCAGAACCCAGTCGTGCTCATATTTGAAGGAAATGTTTTTGATTTGGATTTCACCATCAAAACCTTCTTTTTCAAAAGCATTTTCAGGGTCTTTGATTTGAGGATCGGTCTCTAATATTTCCAAAACCCTTTCGGCAGCAGCGTTCCCTTTCTTCACTCCATAGCTAGCCTTACTAATGGCCTTGGCAGGGGTCAAAATATTGTATGCCAGCCCCATATACGCGATAAACGAACTGCCGTCCAATGAGGCATCGGACAATACCATTTGGCCACCATACCACAACAGGATGGCAATCACTACAATTCCCAAAAATTCACTTATAGGCGTTGCGAGGTTTTGACGGTGCATCAACCCATTGGAAAAACGGAAAAAGCGCGATGTAGAATCTTTGAATTTGTCATTGAACAACTTTTCGGCATTAAACCCCTTAATGATTTTGAGCCCGCCCAAGGTTTCTTCCAAGATTGAAAGAAAGTGCCCCTGTTCCTGCTGTACCCGGGAACTTCGCCTTTTTAAGCTTTTACCGATTCGCGAAATAATGAACCCAGAAACAGGAATAAAGATGAACACAAATACCGTAAGTTTGGCGCTGATGATGACCATTAAAATAATCGAAAATAAAATGGTCAAAGGCTCCCTTACAATCAATTCTAGGATCGAAAGAAAGGAGTGCTGGATTTCCAAAACGTCGGTCGAAATACGCGCAATACTATCGCCCTTCCTCTTTTCGGAATAATATGAAATGGGCAAACCGACCATTTTTTTATAAAGGTCGTTCCGCAAATCTTTCAAAACACCGTTTCTTAGAAAAGTGATGAAATAATTGGCCAGGTAGCCAAAGAAATTTTTTAGAAGGAATAATACAATAACCAAACCAATTACCAGTAAGAGAGCCTTGGAGGTGTCGTCTTGGGCATAGTGGTGTACTTGATAGGACAGGTATTGCTGGTAATAAGATTGAAGTGTACCCATGCCTTCATATACGGGCTTCACGGTAACAGGCGCCAAATCCTTTTTGAATAAAACGTCCAGCATGGGAATGAGGGCAATAAACGCCAGCGAACCAAAAAGTGCATAAAACACATTGGACACGATGTTTAACACCGCATAGAGTCGGTAGGGTTTTGCATACCGGAATATTTTTCGGAAATAATTCATGAATTCAAATTAAGGTCTTCCCGAATGGCATCGATCTTCTTTTCCAAAACTTCGCGATCCTTGCCATTCACACTGATGTAAAATTTGATTTTGGGCTCCGTTCCGCTAGGCCTAGCAGCAACCTTCGACCCATCCTTCGTGTAAAAAATCAACACATTGGATTTGGGGATTTCGATGGCTGCCGAAGTATGATTTTTAAAATCATGTATTTCACTCGCTTGATAATCTTCCATAACAACCACGGGGCTTCCGGCAATATTTTTTGGAGGTTGCTCGCGTAGCGCTTTCATGATCTGTTCGATTTCCTGGGCTCCTTTTTTTCCTTTTTTTACCAAAGAAATCAAAGCTTCTCTAAAGTAACCATATTCCCTGTAAAGCTGTTCCAAATAGGCGTAAATACTACTCCCTTCCGCTTTTTTCTGAGCTGCTATTTCGGCAACCAGCAGGGTAGCGGTTACCGCATCCTTGTCGCGTACAAAGTCGCCCACCATATATCCAAAACTTTCTTCCCCGCCGCCAATTAGGGTAAGTTGGGGGTAGTCCTTAATCATTTTGGCAATCCATTTGAAACCCGTTAAACCCTCCATGTAGATTACGTCAAAACGTTCCGCAACCTTTCGTAGCATGGGTGTGGATACTATAGTAGATGCCAGAAATTGCTTTCCGTTGAGTTTCCCGGCCTTTTTCCATTGTTCCAGAAGAAAATGCGATTTAACGATCATGGCTTGGTTTCCGTTCAGTAAAACCATCTGCCCATCTGGGTTCCGTACCGCAATACCGAGACGATCACAATCGGGATCAGTCCCTATTACGAGATCTGCCTGCACGTTTTCAGCAAGCTCAAGGGCCAAGGATAGCGCTTCGGGTTCTTCAGGATTTGGGGACTTCACGGTTGGAAAATCGCCATTGGGGATTGCTTGCGCTTCAACAATGGAAACTTGGGTATAGCCAGCTTGTTCCAATACCCTTGGGATCATGGTAATGGAAGTTCCATGTAAGGAAGTAAAGACAATTTTCAAGTTTTTCTTCGCCTCTGTACGGGTTTCGAAAGTTCCATACTGAATGGAAGCATTCGCAAAAGCATTGTCGATGGTTTCATCAATATATTGGATTAATCCTTCTTTGGCTTCAAACCGAATATCGGAGTAGTTCAAGGCATTGATTTCTGCAATAATTTCACCATCCTGGGGTGGGACCAATTGGCCACCATCCTGCCAATACACTTTGTAACCGTTGTACTCCGGTGGATTGTGGGAGGCTGTTAAAACAATACCGCAATGGCATCCCAAGTATTTAACAGCAAAGGAAAGCTCGGGGGTAGGGCGTAAATCGGAAAACAAGTAAACTTGGATGTTGTTGGCCGAAAACACATTGGCTACCACTTTAGCCAAAGTTTTACTATTGTGACGGCAATCGTAAGCAATGGCCACTTTTAGGTTTTCCGAAGGGAAAACTTTTTTAAGGTAATTGGAAAGCCCTTGGGTGTTTTTGCCCAAAGTATATTTATTGATGCGATTGTCGCCCACGCCCATGATCCCGCGCATGCCCCCGGTACCAAACTCCAAGTTTTTATAGAAACTATCCTCTAAGGTTTCGGAATCGTACGCAATTAGTTCTTTGATGGTTCGTTGGGTTTCTTCATCAAAAAAGGGGGTGAGCCATTGGTTGGCCTTATCCAAAATGATTGGATCGATGTATCTCATAGATAGTTGTTCCAGAACGAAAGTGCAAAAATAACGATTAATACCGTTAATTATTGAGGTTTAGCGTTTCTTTAATGATGTAGTTTTGTTGGGCCTTGCGGTTTCGAAGGATCAATTCGCCCAAAAAACCAGCTACAAAAAACTGGCTGCCCAGAATCATAGCGGTAAGTGCCAAATAGAATTGTGGCCGTGCGGTGATGAGCCTTCCGGTAGGATGGATGAACAATTTATCAATCCCTAGGTATAACGCAAAGCAGAAACCGATGAACAAGATTAAGGCACCCCAAGCCCCAAAAAAATGCATGGGGCGCTTTCCGAATCGGGAGAGAAAGGAGATGGTTAAAAGGTCTAGGAAACCACGTATAAATCGTTCCATTCCAAATTTGGTGGTACCGTATTTGCGTGCTTGGTGCCGCACTACTTTTTCACCAATTTTAGCAAATCCGGCATTTTTGGCAAGAACTGGGATGTAGCGGTGCATTTCGCCGGTAACTTCAATGGTTTTTACTACATTTTTACGGTAGGCTTTTAGGCCGCAATTGAAATCGTGTAGCCGTACTTTTGAAGTCTTTCGGGCAGCAAAATTAAAGAGCTTTGAGGGGAGGTTTTTCCCGATGACCGAATCATGCCGCTTTTTCTTCCAGCCCGAAACCAAATCGTAGCCTTCTTCAGAGATCATCTGGTACAATTCGGGGATTTCCTCGGGATTGTCCTGCAGGTCGGCATCCATAGTTACTACCACATCGCCTTTGGCCATGGCAAATCCCGCATGCAAGGCTTGTGATTTTCCAAAGTTTTTCAAAAACCGGATTCCTTTTACCTCTGCATGGGCGCGTGCTAAGGATTCAATAATTTCCCAAGAGTTGTCATTGCTACCATCGTCTATGAACAGAATTTCATATAAAAAGCCATTGGATTGCATGACTGCTGCAATCCAATGGTGCAATTCGTTCAAGGATTCCTCTTCGTTAAGGAGAGGGATAACGATGGAAAGGTTCATGTTTTATTGATATTCTGGCCGATTTTGTTTCATGATCAAACCTGCAATCAGGGAAATCAAAAAACCAAGGAACAGGGATATGATAATTCCTATAGCCGCCATAATGCCGGGGCTCATAAACTTCCTGCTCATGTCCATAGCCATTTTCATCTGGTCTTCCGTCATGTTGGGGTTGCGCTCAATCATCTGTTCTTTGGAATAATCCAACATCTGATTCACAAAGTCGGGTTCAATAAAATTCATGAACACGTAATTGTAAATAACCCCCAAAATTCCGGCAATCAATGAAATTGCCAAACCTGTTTTTAGGGCCTCGCCCAATGAAAGAAACCCTCCATTGTCTTTTTTGAAAGCTTTCAATCCAAATACAATGAAAGCAATCATAATTAACATTCCTAGGACCGAAACCCACCAAGGCCGTTCTATGTGAACCCCCATAACATAAGTAATAACAGAGAGCGCAATGGAAGCCAGCCCTAATAAAAGGCCATAATTAAGAGCAATTTTTTTTACTGAAGCTTTTTGAGTATCCATAGTTGTATGAAATTTTGGTTTGCCAGTTAGTTAACAAATGTAGTAAATTGTTACGGGAATCGTGGGAATAAAAAATGAAGGATTTTATTGCGAGTTTCTAATTATTGCTTAAATTTGCACACTCAAAAATGAGGAGCATTTAATTACTTTTAGCGATGAGAAAAGGAATACACCCCGAAAATTACAGATTGG
The DNA here is from genome assembly GCA_002440705.1 of Flavobacteriaceae bacterium UBA6268. Lineage (GTDB taxonomy): Bacteria > Bacteroidota > Bacteroidia > Flavobacteriales > Flavobacteriaceae > DJVA01. Next base: position 12,752 of record DJVA01000037.1, read on the forward strand.
TTGCTTTCAAGGATATGTCCAATGATGATGTATTCATCACCAAATCTACTGCCGATACTAAAGAAACCATAGATGTGGATGGTGTGGAATATCCTTTGGTAAAGCTGGAAATTTCCAGAACCTCACATCCTTACTACACTGGGAAACATAAATTGGTGGATACTGCTGGACGTATCGACAAGTTTAAAAATAAATACTCTAAATTCAAGAAATAACAAGCATTCCCTAAATATCCTAAGCCTTCGAGAAATCGGAGGCTTTTTTGTTTTACACCCTTCAAAAAAAAAAGTACCTTTAACTTTCACCAAACCGATTTTACAAATTGAATTATATCCTTTTTGACGGCCCAGTCCGTAACCAGTTGCTTCCTTTTACCTTTACACGCCCCGTAGCGGACCTACGCATCGGGATTTTGACCCTTCGCGAAAAGTGGGAACTCCTTTTGGGCTTTACCACTACGACGGTTACAGAAGATTATTTGTCCCAAAAATGGCCAATGGTTGAACTGGATCGCAATGTGTTGATCGATGCGAGCTTTGTTCCTTCCCAAAACCTTGCACATCTTGTAAAGGGCCTAACGGAAAATCAGGCTATTTTTTATGGGGACCAACCTATTGCTTTCTTTGTTACCGAGGGGCAGGAGGTAAATTTTGAAACTTTCGAAATCATCCAATATTCGTGCGATGATGTCCTACGTATTGAACACACATGGGACATTTTCAGTAAAAATCATTTAGCAATTGCCCGGGATTTTGAGATGATTACCAGCGGGAGGCCCTCTCAACCTATTCCGGAAACCACAGTAGCCTTTCATCCTGAAAATATTTTTATCGAAGAAGGAGCCACGCTCCCCCTTTGTTCCCTGAATGCTTCCGAAGGCCCAATTTACATTGGTAAAAATGCTGAAATTATGGAAGGTTCCATGATTCGCGGCCCTTTTGCGCTTTGTGAAGGCGCTACGGTAAAAATGAGCGCTAAAATCTATACGGGTACTACCATTGGTCCTTTTAGCAAAGTGGGGGGCGAGGTCAGTAATAGTGTGATTTTTGGCTACTCTAACAAGGGCCATGATGGATTTTTGGGCAATTCGGTCATTGGAGAGTGGTGCAATCTTGGGGCCGACACCAATACTTCCAACCTTAAAAACAACTATGCTGAAGTACGTCTATGGGATTATGATACTGAACGCTTTGCACCTACGGGGCTTCAATTTTGTGGACTTATGATGGGCGACCACAGCAAGTGTGGCATCAATACCATGTTCAATACCGGAACAGTTGTAGGAGTAAGTGCCAACATTTTTGGAAGTGGTTTCCCCCGAAATTTCATCCCCAGTTTCAGTTGGGGCGGTAGTGGGGGTATGACTACCTACCAAACCACAAAAGCATTTGAAACAGCAAAAATTGCGATGTCACGTAGGGGAATTGAATTTGATGCTCAGGAGGCCAGCATTCTGGAAAAGGTCTTTGAACTCTCTTCCAAATGGAGAAAGGCATAAGGGGCTTTTGGTTCTAAAAGGTGGAAATCGATTGTATGCCAACCAATCAAAAAAAGGACAATCAATAACAGAGTTGCGATAATGGTAAAAATTAGCACCCTGCGTGTTCGCTTTTTTTCACGCTTTTTTTCTTCGAACAATCGCTTTTGAAATGCAGCAAATTCATGGCTTTTCATGCAAACCTTATCCTTAAAAGCACCGTAGACTTTTTTTTGGAATTTGCTGGTATCAAAAACCTCCCTTCGATCTTTTAGTTGTCCAAGGTTGTATTTGACGGAGTCTATCATGTGGCTTGCAGACATGTAGGGAAGGGGTTTGCCTATACGTCTAAAAGCTATTGGAAATGTTACAGTTAGCGTTTTTTCTGGACCTTTTTCAAGAACAAGAAATTTTGCGGATTGATTCCTAAACCGTATACGTTTTTGTTGACAAACCGTATGGCCATGTCGTAATAAAGTGGAACAACGGGCGCATCTTCCATGATTAATGAATCCATCTTGGTGTATAATTTTTTTCGCTCGTTGATGTTGTTTACGGAAAGTGCCTCTCGATAGAGGCTGTCCAACCCATCGTTTTTGTAGTGCATGTAGTTGGGTCCATGGGGCACAAAATTGGGACTGTAAAAGAGGGAAAGGTAATTTTCGGCATCCGGATAATCGGCAATCCAGCTGGCACGGAAAATATCGAGCTTGCCACTGCTTTTCATTTGTCGAAGTGTTGAAGGGGGCATAACATCGATGGTCACCGAAATTCCTATCTTTTCCAACTCACGTTGTATGTATTCACAAATGTCGAGGTATTGGCTGTTGGTGCCTATTACAATTTCGGGGTTCGCATCCCCAGTTTCGACCTTATAGGCTTCGACCAATGCTTTGGCTTTCTCGGGTTGGTAGGTATATCCTTCAATGGATGCAAATCCAGGTAGTCCCTTTGGGATAAAACCATGAATGGCTGGAATGCCCATTCCGTTGCGGAGGTAGGTGATCATTTTTTCACGGTCAAAACCATAATTGATTGCTTTTCGGAGGGATTTGGATCGGATTTCGGGAGTTGAAGTCTCCATGAAAAATCCCAAATACTCGGTATTGAGGTTAGGAGAGGTAATCATGTATGCCCAATCCTGGTATTTGGGTTGAAGCTGCCCTCTACTGGTTAAAATCTCGTCTTTGTACGAATGGTCCAAACTCGAGAGGAAATCAATCTTTCCCTGAGCAAATTGAAGGAATTCACTTTGCTTATCGGGTAGGAACGTAATGGCTACGGCCTCTAAATAGGGTAGGCGAACTCCTTGATCGTCGGTTTCAAAATACAAGGAATTTTTGCGGAAGACCAACTTTACGTTTTCTTCCCACAGTTTGAATTGAAACGGACCCGTGCCAACAGGGTGGCTCCGGAAGTTGTTTCCGTAAAAGTCAATGGCTTCTTTGGGCACTACCGAACAATACCGCATGGAAAGCAAGCCAAGGAATGCTGGAAAAGGCTGTTTTAGTTGAAGTGTGAACACCGAATCGTTTTCAGCATAAAACCGATCCACATTTTGTAGGACCCAACTTCCCGGCGAAGCGACTTCGGGATCTATAAGTCGGTTGAGGCTGTACTCAAAATCATAGGCCGTAACCGTTCGGGTAGAATCCTTCCCAAATACCTTGTTTTTGTGAAAGTATACATCCTTACGGAGGAAAAAACGATAGGTTTGCGTACTGTCGATGATTTCCCAGTGGTAGGCAATATCCGGCCGAATTTGCAAGGAATCATCCAATTGTATCAACCCATTGAACAACTGGTTGGTAGGCCAGATGTTTTGTGGATTTCTGGCAAACGCAGGGTCCAGGGAGGTGATGTTGCTGTGCTCGTTGTAACGAAAGACTTTGAAATCGCGATCCTGCTGGGTGTTATTTCCACAGGAAATCAAGCCTAAGGGCACACAACCAAGGAAAATCCATAGGGATAAAATTTTTATCGTTCGGGAAGCGCACGCCATTTTTTTATGATTGAGGTGTAAAGCAAGAGAAAGATTAAAGAAGCCAAGAGTAATATATAGCTTGTATTTTCGCCCAGATAATTCATCAAGATAAAGCACTTTTCTTCTTCATAATTATAATCAAAAAGTCGAACGCACCGTTGTCTTTGCAAGGTTGAAATAATACCTATAATCGTAAGCAAATAACCGGCAAAACCTACTATGGACAGCACCACAAAAATACCCAGAAAACTTTTTCGAATAATTTTCAAAAAGAATAGGGGAAGAATTAAAATAATGGTTCCCATAAAAAAGATGCTATTCAAAGCTACAAGGGAGGAATCACCCCCAGCGAAATCGAATAAGATGGTGCCCAAGCCCACCATCATAGTCAAAATTCCGGAAAGGATAATGCCAAACAATAGGGGGCGAAGTCCTGTAACCCTGAATGCAAATAGTATTGAGGCTAGAAAAAAGGCTATCCAAATAAAGAAGTGTATTGTCCCCTCAAAAATATTGGTATGACTGATGTGTTCAATATTTTCGAAGGTATTGTAAAGTTTTCGGGTGCTGAGGTAGTAATCGGTTAAAATTTCAGTTTTATAGGAAGTAAACTCCTCGCTAATATCCTGAGCGCTTTCAGGGTAAGAAACAACGTAATTGTAGTCGTAATAGTAATCATCGTCGTAATAATCACTGGGAAGATCTAGGTTAGGAACTCTCCTAATGATGTTAGTGACCTCAAAAGCATTGGGCTGGTAGACAAGTTGCAGCCATTGGTCGGTTGTAAGATTGGTTGGAATCTCATATTTTTGGACTAGATCCAACAATTTTTGAAGTCGTTCTTTGATGAGTTCAGGATTTTTTTGATCCATAAGCTCACTAATATCCTTATTGCTTTTCCAGGCTTCGACAGAATAATACGGACTGGCCCCAAGAACTTTAAATACTCCATTATTTTTCTCCATGTTAAGGGTATCAATGGAATATTTTAGGGAGTAAAAGGTACCTGAATAATTAGAATATAAAGGCTTTTCACTTCTAATAAATGCCGCAACATCTACTACAGTATCTTTCAGGAAGGCAATTCGGGAAGAGTCGGTATAGCTTGAGTGTATTTCATTTTCCAGCCTTCCACTTCGGCGATCATTAAGCGGTATTTCAATAGAAATCACCGAGTAGAACTGATAATAGTTTTTCTTGAAAATATAATGCGGCTTAGAGAGGTCTATATCATTAACCGTGGTTTCACAATAAAGCGAGTCCAGTGGGTGTGGATATTTTAGTTTGTCCAGGGTATAATCACTTAGTGAATGAGAAAAAAACGGACTTGCCCTGTTGGCTATTGCAACATCTTCCAAAAAAGAACTCTGGCTGTAGTGGCTGGTAACGTAGGACTTGATCCCTATTGTATAAGAAAAATAGTAGCTTATGCTGATAAAGAAGAAGCAGAAAAAAATCAAAAATTGAAAAAATAACGATTTTCTGCTGGTAGGGTAAAACTCCTTGAAAGCATTGTTTTTAAACAAATAAATAAGCCAAATTACGATTTGGATTATAGAAACAATACTTGCAAAAAAGGCTGTGCCATTCTCCAAAAAAATATCGATGACTCTTCGTTTGTGGAGTACGGTTACGTCCGACATCAAAAAATACCCAGTAAGGAAAAAGAGCGCATGTAATAATATAGCACTTCCTAAAAACCACGTGGCTTTGATATTCCACAAAAGAGGATAGTTTTCTAGAACGTATTTATTGGTTTTTTGAATAAATTTTTTCATACTAGGGGATTAAGAAACGAAGAACCTTCTGGACGATTTAGAAATGTTTCGGGAATAGACAATTTCCACTTTTGCCGCTCCTAAAGCAAGCAATACTTGATGGTATCTTACCGTGGATGGAAAAAAAGCAATGTAAACTCCACCGTTGTAAATGAGCCGTTCCGGATTGAGGTCTTCAAAAGCTTTTGTTAGGACTTCTCGAGAGAGAGTGCTTTCAATTTCCACAATGAGTTTTTCGGGCCTTGTGACGATTTCTTCCTTTACTTCCGAATGACTTTCGTGGTATTTGCCGTTTTTAAGATAAATTACCTTATCCGAAACTTTTTCTACTTCGTAAAGTTGTTGTGAGCTTAGGATAAGTCCCACAGGATGATTCAGGGAATTGCAAATTGATTTTAAATCTTCCAAAATAAGTTGCTGAGACAAAATATCGAGGTTAGCCAAGGGCTCGTCCAATAAAAGCAATTCAGGTTGGCGCAACATGGTTCGGGCCAGTTCAAATCGCATTTTGTATCCAGAGGATAATTCGCTCCATTTTAGGTGTTTATAATTCCATAATCCAAAGCGGGCAATCATCATGAGGGTTCGAATTTCATTTTCCTCGGCGGGAATATTGTAATTGGAAAGCACAAATTTTAAATTGTCTTTTAGGCTGCCGTACCAGGTTTTGGTGCGTTGCGGAATGTAAATGAGTTTAGTTTTTAGGTCAAAGGAAGACAAATGCTTTTCTTTAAAGTTGTAACAAATCTCACCACCATCTAGCTTGAGTTCCTGTGCTAGGATACGCAGTAAGGTGGTTTTTCCATTTCCGTTTTCTCCTACTAAGCCGTAAACTTCCCCTTTTTTTATGTTCACTGATATGGGGCCTAGCGAAAACCTGTTAGCGCCGTAACTCTTGTACAGTTTTTCGCCTTCCACAATAAAGTCTTCCCTTGGGGCTTCCTCAATGGGTATTTTTGCGGTTTTTTCCAAAAGAGTTTTGCACCGTTGGGTCAAGCCGGTTTCGTTATTTGGGTTTTGAGCCTTCCAATCAGCTAGGCTAATGGTTTCTTTAAAGAGCGAAAAATCTTGTGTATCGTGCACACAATCCATCAATAATCTGAACCCCAAATCCAGGTCGTTGTTTTCCAAATGCGAAAAAACTTGCTGGATTCTTAATTCGTTTTTTTTCATAACGATTTGTTTTCTAGTGGGTAAGAAACTAGTGAGTACGGTTTTAAAACCATTACTTTTGTATTACTTCGTATCTTTGTCTCCATTTGCTAAAATACAAGAATGAACGGTACAAAAAAAGCGGCATTTTACACCTTAGGTTGCAAGCTCAATTTCAGCGAAACTTCCACCATCGCGCGAAATATGGCGAATGAAGGTTTTGAACGTGTCCATTTTACCGAACCTGCCGACATTTATGTAATCAACACCTGTAGTGTCACGGAGAATGCCGACAAGCGTTTTAAAAGTATTGTAAAACAAGCGCATAAAACCAATCCTGATGCCTTCATCGTTGCGGTAGGCTGCTATGCCCAGTTAAAACCCCATGAGTTGGCCGAGGTAGGAGGGGTGGATTTGGTACTGGGTGCCACGGAAAAATTCAATGTAACTAGCTATATCAACGAGTTACTGAGTCATCCCAAGCGTAGTCGAGGGGTTGGGGAGGTGCATTCCTGCGAAATTGAAGCGGCCGACTTTTATGTAGGGTCCTATTCCATTGGGGATCGCACCCGTGCTTTTTTAAAAGTTCAGGACGGTTGCGACTACAAATGTACCTATTGCACCATTCCGTTGGCCCGAGGGATTTCAAGGAGTGATACTCTGGAAAATGTCCTCAAAAATGCTGCTGAAATTTCTGCCCAAGGCATCAAGGAAATAGTACTCACCGGAGTCAACATAGGCGATTATGGCAAGGGAGAGTTTGGAAACAAAAAACACGAACATACCTTCCATCAGTTGTGTGAAGCATTGGATAAAGTGCCGGGGATTGAACGTTTGCGCATTTCTTCCATAGAGCCCAATTTGTTAAAGGATGAAACCATCGAGTTTGTTTCCAACTCACGAACTTTTGTGCCCCATTTTCACATTCCTTTGCAAAGTGGGAGCAACGAACTGTTAAAAGCGATGCGCCGCCGTTACCTTCGCGAATTGTATGAAGACCGGGTAAAAAAGATCAAGCAATTGATGCCGCATGCCTGTATTGGGGTGGATGTGATAGTTGGATTTCCTGGAGAGACCGACGAACATTTTCTGGAAACGTATCATTATCTGAATTCGCTGGACATTTCATACTTACATGTATTTACGTACTCTGAACGCGACAACACTCTAGCAACTGAAATGGATGGGGTCGTTCCTATGAACATTCGTAACAAGCGAAGCAAAATGCTCCGTGGCTTATCCGTTAAGAAACGAAGGGCATTTTACGAAAGTCAACTGCAAACCCAAAAGACCGTTTTATTTGAAGGCGAAAACAAAGAAGGGTACATACACGGTTTTACCGAAAACTATGTAAAGGTAAAATACCCGTGGAATCCAGAATTGGTGAATACGCTCCGCAAGGTGGTACTCACAAAAATCGATGAGGATGGTTTGGTGCGTTTCGATTTTGTGGATCTACCCATACTAGCCTAAATGTTGATACCTACAGGCAGCAAATCCTTGTAAGTCTTGCGGTTTTTTCTTAAAAATCCGGCAATTTCGGGGCTGGTGGGGACCATGCTGATGCCTCTGTTGCGGACCTCTTCAAAAACAGCCTTAATAAAAATTTCCCTGAACCCTTGATCTTCCATATCGTCGGGCATTTCGTACTTGGTTAGGAAAATTTTACGGTCTTGGAGGGCATACTCAATACGAGCCATGTTATCCCCAACCTCCAATTCAAATTGTCGTAAAAATTCATTATCGGTAATTTCTACATCTTCAATCATGATGGAATGGTTTAATTCATCGGGACTTCAATCAACAAAAGTCTTGTACTTTCTTCAACCTCGATGTCCACTTGGGAGGTGTCCCAAATTCCTATGGCATCACGTGTTTTTAAGGTTTCATTATCTACAGTGGCCTGGCCTTCAATAACCAATAGGTATAGGCCGTGTCCGGGCTGTTTCAATGTATGGGTCGTTTTGGTTGCTTCTGAAAATGTTCCAAGGTTGAAGTAGGCTTGTTGGTGAATCCAAAGGTCGTTTTCAGAAGCTTCCGATTTGGGCTTTACGACAGTGGAAATGGTATTGGGGCGTATTAAATCTTCGATTTTTTTTTGATCGTATCTGGGTGCTACATTTTGCTCTTCAGGAAAGACCCATATTTGAAATAACCTTAGGGGTTCCTTCGGGCTAGCGTTCACTTCACTGTGTTCCACCCCGCGTCCAGCACTCATTACCTGAATATCGCCAGCGGCAACGATGCCTTCATTCCCCATGGAATCTTTGTGTTTTACAGCTCCATACTGCGGAATGGTCACAATTTCCATGTTTTGATGGGGGTGCTTTCCAAAACCCATCGCAGGGGCAATCTCGTCGTCATTGAGTACACGCAACAATCCAAATTGGATCCTGTTGGGATCAAAATAATTTGCAAAACTGAAGGAATACTTGGCCTTTAACCACCCATAATCTGCATTTCCGCGTGTAGAAGAAGGATGTAAAATCTTTTTCATAGCTTTAAAACGCAATCAAAGGATAAATTTATCTTTACCTAGTAAATGTACAAATTTTATAGGTTTCATTCCGCATAACTTCTGTTAAACCCGTTCACCCATGTCGAAGACCCACGTTTATTTTGTACCCGGATTGGCTGCAGGGAAGGAGATTTTCAGAAACATTCACCTACCGGAAAAAACCTACGAATGGCATGTGATTGAGTGGCTCATTCCAGAAAAGAACGAATCCATTGAAGCTTATGCAGCGCGCATGGCCCAGAGCATTGCGGAGCCAGACCCCGTTCTTGTAGGCGTTTCTTTTGGGGGGGTCATGGTTCAGGAAATGAAAGCCCATTTGGATGTTAAAAAAGTGATCGTCATTTCCAGTATCAAGTGCCGTTCCGAAATGCCCAGACGTATGAAATTGGCCCGTTCTACGAAGGCGTACAAATTGTTCCCAACAAGTTTGGCTTCCTCGGTAACAGACTTTACCGTATTTGCCATTGGGCCGCGAAGCAAAAAAAGATTGCGCCTTTACAACGAATACCTTTCTGTACGCGATAAAACCTATTTGGATTGGGCTTTGGCTCAGGTAGTGAATTGGAAACGGCAAAAGGCAGACAAAGAGGTTCAGCATATCCACGGCGATCAGGATGCCGTATTTCCCATTAAGTACATCCAAGATGCCAAAATCCTGAAAGGAGGCACCCATGTGATGATCCTAAACAAGGGAAGTGTCGTTTCCAAAATGTTGCAAAATATTATCGAAAATGATGGAGGCGCCTAGCCTATTTCTGTATCTTTAAGGAAAATTTTAGCCATGAGTTTGTTATCAAAAATTGGGTTTGCCACGGTTATCGTAGGCATAGGTTGGCTGTGTACGGATGCAACCCAGCAAACCGAAACACCTCCTTTGTCGGTAAATGAAAAGATGCAAGAGAAATTGGTAAACGATTACAACGTTTATGCTTTGCCTTTGCCTGAATCCCTCGATTTTGCTGGAGAACCGGTTCCTTTGGACGATCCAGATGTACGGGAACGCATGGATCGGGAATTGTTGGTAAATACCTATTGGCAATCCAATGGCTTGCTCATAATCAAAAGGGCTCATAAATATTTCCCCATTATCGAACCATTGCTTAAGGAATATGGAATCCCTGATGATTTCAAATATTTAGCCATCGCCGAAAGTGGGTTGGAAAACAATTCTTCCCCAGCGGGTGCTGCCGGTTTTTGGCATTTCCTAAAAGGTACAGGCAGGGAATATGGCTTGGAAATCAACGATTATGTGGATGAACGCTACAATTTGGAATTGGCCACTAAGGTCGCAGCCCAATACCTGAAAGCATCCAAAAAGAAATTTGGTTCGTGGACCATGGCGGCAGCAGCGTACAATGCTGGTAATGGAGGAATGAGCAATCAAATAGGGCGTCAAAAGGAAGATAACTACTACGACTTACTGCTGAATAGTGAAACAAGCCGCTACGTGTTTCGGATTTTGGCTTTTAAGGAAATCTTGACCCACCCTCAGAAGTATGGATTCAATTTCAGGGAACAGGATCTCTACACTGCCATTCCTTCGCGTAAGGTGATGGTGGACACTGTGGTTACCGATTTTGCCGACTTTGCCCATCATTTTGGGATTTCCTATAAAGTTCTGAAATTGCACAATCCCTGGTTACGCGAAACTTATTTGAAAAATGCCTCTGGGAAGCAGTATTTTATCGAAATTCCCGAAAAGGGCTATTACAAAAATCAATGAGTAAAATGAATTTTGAAATTCTCATTTCCTTGGTGGCCATAGGGGTGTTGGCTGGTGTTTTCAGTGGTTTTATGGGTGTTGGTGGCGGTGTTGTAATGATCCCTTTGTTGATGCTTTTCTTGGGGTACGATCAACACCAGGCACAAGGCATGAGCCTGGCCGTTCTAGCAGTGCCTGTTACTTTTGTAGCGGCCTACACCTATCACAAGTCTGGTTATCCCATCGACTGGAACTATGCCCTTACCATTGCGGCCTGTTTTGTGGTAGGAGGTTTTATTGGGTCCAAACTGGCGGTAAAAATCGATCAGAATCTGTTGAAAAAAATCTTTGCCGTGGTTTTGGTCTTTGCCGCCGTTAAGTTGTTTTTTTCTAAGTAATCATTTCTCCTCCAGCGCTGCTTTCAGTAAAGATATCCCACTGGTATATGTTTGGTAGTTGTTGTTGTATGAAGTAGAATAATCTTCTCCGTAGGGATGGAAGAAGTTTCTTCGGACATCCAATATTTTTTTGTCCTTATCGATAAAAAAGGAAGTGGGAAAACCTAGGCTGTGTTTCATCACACGGATGATGAAATCGCTTCGGTTTTGTTTTTCATCCACATAAAGTATGGTGATTTTATTGTTGAGTTCGTGTTTCATTTTCCGGATCTTCTTTTTCGACCCCCAGAAGAGCATCACAAAATCAATTTCATTATGATAAGCATCCACTATATCATTCAGGGCAGGGATTTCGCCTATGCCCGGCGTGCACCAAGAGGCATAGGTAATAAGGTAAATGGGTTTTTCAAAATCGTACATTTCGATGCGACGCCCCGAAAATTTACTTACCCTGAAATTGTCCAAATAGCTTCCCTTTACCACATTTTCAACCAATGAGTCAAACAAAAATTGGGCGCGTTCCTCATCCTTTCGGATGTATGCCTTTTTGGCTTTAATACGGTATTTACGGATGTTTTGTCCTATCGATTCGGAAAAATAAGTCTTGGGCCCTGTTGATTGGGAGAGCGTAGGTAAGTAGGCCAATAAGAACAGGGTAAGGAGCAATTTACCCATAGGCATACGATTTGGTTAGCAGTACAAAAGTAACAATGCCAGCTAAAAACTCCCAAAATGTAGGAAATTTTTTACTTTTAAAGAATTAATTTTCAGGAATTTATTAACGGAACTTCCCGCCACGGCCTGCTCGACCGTACTGCTGTTTGGGTATGCCTACTTTCTTCATCTGTTGTTGCATCATCTTGATTTGTTCGTTAAGCATGTTGTGTTTGTCCAATTTTTTGGCTTCAGAAAGTAAGCTTTCTGCTTCCCTTTTTCGGTTTTTGGTCATGGCAATTCCTGCAAGGTTCAGTTTCACCATGGCCATATCGGCATCCATATTGAGTCCCAATTTTTCTGCCTTGCGGAAAAAACGCTCGGCTTCATTCATATTGGTTTGGGAAACCATCAACCCATTAAGGTAGTGGTAATAGCCCTGCTGTTTTTTGATTAGGGCACCTTCTGGGTGCTTAATACGATCCAACCATTTTTTGGCCCCGGGAAAATCCTGTTTTCGAAGCCTTAAGAATGCCAGTAAAATCATTTCATTTCTGAAGTAGAGGAATACAAAGACCAGCGAGAGTAGAAAATACATGATGCCATTTCCAATATTTCCTTCAACAAATTGCCAAATGGACAATCCCAAAATGATGGCAGTAAGGACTAATTTTATATTTTTATTGAACATGAGGGTAGATTTCCAATGGGAGGCAAAGGTACAAAAACAAACAAAAAATATTTTCATAATTCGGTTTGTCCAAGTAAAAAATGATTGTATATTTGCACCCGACTTTCAGAAAAGGTCCAAGCATTGAAGTTTTAGAGGAAGATTTATAACCTTAGTTACCATGAAAAGAACATTTCAGCCATCCAAAAGGAAAAGACGAAACAAACACGGTTTCAGGGAGCGTATGGCTACCGTAAACGGACGCAAAGTATTGGCCGCCCGTCGCGCAAAGGGAAGGAAAAAACTATCGGTATCCTCTGAACCCCGTCACAAAAAATAATGTTGATAACTCATAAATAAAAAGGTGTTGTTTCCAAACAGCACCTTTTTTTTATACCCTAACGAAATCGTATTTTTAAAAACCGAAAAAAGTTCTGCAAAAAATGCCCAAAAACAACGATCTCAAATCCATTCTCATTATCGGCTCAGGCCCTATTATTATTGGACAAGCATGCGAATTTGATTATTCAGGCTCTCAAGCGCTTCGTTCCCTAAAGGAAGATGGAATTGAAACAATTTTGATCAATTCCAATCCTGCAACAATCATGACCGATCCTGTGATGGCCGATCATATTTACCTGCTGCCCCTCACCACAAAATCGATTTTAAAAATACTTAGGAAGCACCCGCAAATCGATGCGGTACTGCCCACCATGGGGGGGCAAACGGCGTTGAACCTGTGTATTGAAGCTGATGAAAAAGGGATATGGAAGGATTTTGACATAAAAATTATTGGTGTAGACATTAATGCGATCAATATCACCGAAGACCGGGAGCAATTCCGGGCTTTGATGGGCAAGATTGGGATTCCCATGGCGCCACAAGCTACTGCAAATTCATACCTCAAAGGGAAAGAAATTGCACAAGAGTTTGGTTTTCCTCTGGTGATCCGCTCATCATTTACCTTGGGTGGAGCAGGAGCCTCTATTGTGTATAAGGCCGAAGACTTTGACAGGCATTTAAAACACGGATTGGAAGTTTCCCCCATTCATGAAGTGATGATCGATAAGGCGATGATGGGGTGGAAGGAATACGAATTGGAATTACTGCGCGACAATAACGATAATGTAGTTATTATCTGTACTATTGAAAACATGGACCCCATGGGCATCCATACTGGGGATTCCATAACAGTAGCGCCTGCGATGACCTTGAGCGATGTAACATTTCAACGCATGCGGGATATGGCCATCCATATGATGCGAAGCATTGGAAATTTTGCTGGGGGTTGTAATGTGCAATTTGCCGTAAGTCCCGATGAAAAGGAAGATATTATTGCCATCGAAATTAATCCAAGGGTATCCCGTTCTTCGGCATTGGCCTCTAAGGCCACAGGGTATCCCATTGCAAAGATTGCAGCAAAATTGGCTATCGGGTACAACCTGGATGAGCTAAACAACCAAATTACTAAATCTACTTCAGCCTTATTTGAGCCTACACTGGACTACGTGATCGTAAAAATACCACGGTGGAATTTCGATAAATTTGAAGGAGCCGATCGAACGTTAGGACTTCAAATGAAAGCCGTAGGTGAAGTAATGGGTATCGGGCGTTCCTTTCAAGAAGCCCTGCACAAGGCCACACAATCCCTTGAAATTAAACGTAATGGATTAGGGGCCGATGGAAAAAGCTACACCAATTACGATCAAATCATTGAAAAACTCACCCATGCAAGCTGGGATCGGGTTTTTGTAATTTATGATGCCATCCAGATGGGGATTCCATTAAGCCGAATCCATGAAATCACCAAGATTGATATGTGGTTCCTTCGGCAGTACGAAGAATTGTATTTACTGGAAAAGGAAATTTCAAGGTTTACCTTAGACACCCTTCCTAGGGAACTCCTGCTGGAAGCCAAACAAAAAGGCTACGGCGATCGCCAAATTGCCCATATGTTGCAGTGCTTGGAAAGCCAAGTAAACAAAAAACGTGAAGAACTGAATGTGCAGCGGGTGTACAAATTGGTTGATACTTGTGCTGCAGAGTTTAAAGCAGAAACACCTTATTACTACTCCACGTTTGAAAACGAAATGGTGGTTTCTGGAAAGAAGCCGTATTCCGAAAATGATAGCGTGGTTACCGAAAAGAAAAAAATCATTGTGTTGGGCTCAGGCCCCAATCGTATTGGACAAGGAATTGAATTCGATTATTGCTGTGTGCATGGGGTACTGGCAGCTGCCGAATGTGGGTACGAAACCATTATGATCAACTGTAATCCCGAAACGGTTTCAACCGATTTTGACGTAGCCGATAAGCTCTATTTCGAACCCGTTTTCTGGGAACACATCTACGATATCATCCGCCATGAAAAACCTGAAGGGGTTATCGTGCAACTTGGGGGGCAAACAGCTCTGAAACTTGCGGAAAAGTTGGACCGCTATGGCATCAAAATTATGGGCACGACCTTTCAATCGTTGGATTTGGCAGAGGATCGAGGTAGTTTTTCAACCCTGTTGAAGGAAAACAACATTCCATACCCCGAATTTGGAACTGCCGAAACCACTGATGAAGCCCTGGCGCTTGCCGATCAGCTGGATTTTCCCTTGTTAATTCGCCCTTCGTATGTGTTGGGCGGTCAAGGCATGAAAATCGTCATCAACAAGCGCGAATTGGAAGAGCACGTGGTGGATCTTCTCCGAAAAATCCCCAATAATAAATTGTTGTTGGATCATTACCTGGATGGCGCTATCGAAGCGGAAGCAGATGCCATTTGTGATGGGGAGAATGTCTACATCATCGGGATCATGGAACACATAGAACCCTGTGGGGTCCATTCGGGCGATTCCAATGCTACGTTGCCGCCGTTCAACTTGGGGGATTTAATTATTCAGCAAATAAAAGACCACACCAAAAAGATTGCATTGGCCCTCAATACCGTGGGTCTTATCAACATCCAATTTGCCATAAAAGATGACAACGTTTACATCATTGAGGCCAATCCACGTGCCTCCCGTACGGTACCTTTTATTGCAAAAGCTTACGGAGAACCCTATGTGAACTATGCAACAAAAATCATGTTAGGGCAAAACAAACTATCCGACTTCAAATTTAATCCCCATTTGGAAGGCTATGCCATCAAACAGCCGGTTTTCAGTTTCAACAAATTCCCGAATGTCGACAAAAAACTGGGACCCGAAATGAAAAGTACCGGAGAGAGCATTCTCTTTATTGAGAGTCTGAAGGATGATGAATTCTACGAATTGTATTCCAGGAGAAAAATGTATTTGAATAAATAGAATAATGTTTTATCATTGGGGATGAAAAAACTTTTTTTGATTCTTGGCATAATTATCCTGCCAATTGTTGGTTTTGCACAAAGGGCACTACCCAATGAGGAGGATCTGGTTAATGCCAAATCACTATCCAAACGCTACGAGGACGAGCGGTTGATCATCACCGATATTGCTATCGAAGTGAATTTCCAACTGAATAGGGCGAAGGGGATGGTTGGAGCCACACTCAGTACCAAAACGGATTTTCTGAACATTGGTTCCGCATTTCGAATGAAATACCCCGTAATCTATGATTCCGAATCTGATGTGGTAGCGTTTACGGTTAGGGACCATCGTAGTAAATTCCTAACCCCAACCATTCAGGATGAATATTTGGAAAATAGTGATTTATTCCATTCCGATTACCGGGTAAAATATACGACCCTCGATTTTCCGTTACAGGGAATCAAAAAATCGGTTTCCACAAAGCAGGAATATTCCGATGTCAAATACTTGACCAGTATTTATTGTTCCGAGGAATTTAGGATTCTGAAGGGAACGATCAAAATTGTGATTCCCGATTGGCTGGAAGTAGCTGTAAATGAATATTATTTGGACCAATTTTCTATAGACAAAACGGTTGCCAACGATAAGGGGAACAAAATCATTACCTATTCCTACAAAGACCTTTCTCCCATGTATCAGGAAGCTCATTCCCCAGGGCCATCGCATACGTATCCTCACCTAGTGATTGTAGCCAAATCCTATTCAACTGGGAATGAGAAATTTACCCTTTTTTCAGAAGTCGATGACCTCTATCAATGGTACCATGGCCTTATTGGGAACGTGGTGGAAGAGCCAAAAGTGTATCGGGAAAAGGTCCAGGAAATTACCGCAAACTGTCAAAGCCCACAGGAAAAGGCACAAAAAATATTTTATTGGGTACAAGACAATATACGCTACGTTGCTTTTGAGGACGGCATTGCAGGTTTTCAGCCTACTGCCCCTCAAGAAGTCTTCGAAAAACGCTATGGGGATTGCAAAGGCATGGCTATTCTTACCAAGAGTATGCTACAGGAAGCAGGCCTCGATGCCAGCTTGGTTTGGATTGGTACCGACCGACTGGTTTACGATTATAGTTTTCCATCCCTCGCGGTGGACAATCACATGATTTGTGCATTGCGAATGAACGAAAAGCTTTATTTTTTGGATGCCACCGAAAAATACAGTGAATTTGGGACCTATGCCACCCGTATTGCTGGAAGGGAGGCCATGATTGATGGACAAGGGAGCTACACGCTGATGAGGGTTCCGGAAAATACCACACAAAATGAAGAGGCCACAGACATAAAACTTCTGTTTGGTCCGGAAAGCCTAAAAGGAATTGGGGCCCGCACTTATCAAGGGGAGTCGAAAGTTTGGTTTCAAAATTACCTGCATTCTTTTGGCAGGGACGAACAATCGGACGTGCTTGCCAGTTTATTGAGCAATAATAACACCAATGCCAAGGTCTATGTGGGGAATGATTTTGATAGTGACGTTCGTGGAAACCAATTGCAAGTTCCTTTCACCATCCTCATGGAGAATTCCGTGAGTGAATTTGATGGTACTTATTATGTGGATATTGACACGGAAACCTACAAGAATCTTGACCTGTCAGAACGAAAAAATGACTATTTGGTTCCTTTTAAGGAGAAAGTGGTTACTGAAATCACCATCGAAGTGCCGAATGGTTTTGAAGTGGTGGAAATGCCTGAAAGTCTTTTGATTCAGAACGATTTGGTAGATATTACCGTGGATTACAACAACCAAAATGTAAGCTCGGGCAATCAAGTGTCCTACCGCAAGAGCATCAACTTCAAA
>DJVA01000060.1 GCA_002440705.1 Flavobacteriaceae bacterium UBA6268
TGGTCGCGGTACTGTATGGTAACGTACGTAGCGTTAGTGGTTACATCGCCCAAAAATTGATCTTTGGCATACTCTGGTAGGGGTTCGGTGTCTTGGGTAAATGCCTTGGGGGCTTTATCGTAGGTATTTTCAAGCAACCCATCGTCCGTAGAAATGCTGAAGGAGTCTTTTTCGTCCTCCCCAAGGGTGGTCTTTTCCTGAGGGTCTTTGTCGTCCCGTGGAATGGTGAGGCTCGGAATTTTTCGGGGAGGCAATTCCAGTCCAGTATCTGAAGGAGTATAGGTATCGTTGTTTTCAAACTTTACCGTGTTATTGTTGGTTTCCAATTGTGACCAAAGGGCTGTAGTGGAAAATAAAAGGATCAAAGCAAGCAATTCTTTTTTCATGGCAAGGGTTTAACAAAAATCAAACCAAATTATTCGTCCTGCGCTTCATTCGGCTCCGAGGTAGACCGTCTTTTTTTTCGAAGCCAAAAATAGACCACAATGAGTACTACTGGGATCACAATATAAATAATCACTTCCCAAATATTACTGAGATTTACGGGTGTATTGCTGTCGGGTTTTGGGACCTCCGTCGGAATTTGCATGATGCATTCAGAATTTGTAGGAAAGTTACGAAAATTTGAAATGCTGCTTTTCCTCGATTCACCTTCTTTTAGATAATCTTAACAACTTAGGCCGCTCTACTGGGTAAATTAACAAAACAATAGCACTCCTTAACGAATAATTTAAGACTATGGGTTGTTATTTTGTCTGAAACCATAAAACTTAGTATCATGAAAAAAATTGTAAATCTGACCCTCTTGGTGAGCATGGCAACTCTCAGTTCCTGTGTATCCAAGAAAAAGTATGTGGCGTTGGAAGATCAGTACAACGAAACACGCTCTGCACTGACCAAAACCCAATTGGAGAAGGAAGAAATCGAGGCCAAGTACGCTCAAATTGAAGAACGCGTCGCCAATTACAACGCTAAAATCAAGTCCCTGAGCGAAGCCAACACCGACTTGGAAAACAATAGCCTTCGCAATTACGGTAACGTGGTCCTTTCCAAAAAGGACAAAGAACAAATGAAGGAAGCCTTGGCCAAGGTAGATCCCCAAGAATTGGCGCAAGCCCGTACCCTGGAGGATTCCTTGAACTTGATTATATCCCACAACCTCAAGAAAAACCTGGACGAAACTCTGGTAGCCGAAGGCGAAGAGGATGACATCGCTATCGATGTGGACGAAACCGTTGTGATGATTACCATTTCGGACAAATTGTTGTTTACTTCCGGAAGCTCCAAGGTAAATCCAAAAGCAGATCGTTTATTGCAGCGATTGGCCGATGTCATCAACAGCGAACCGGCTATGGAAGTGCTAATTGAAGGACATACCGATTCCAAAACCGTAAAGCCTGGGTCCTATGTAAAAGATAATTGGGACCTGAGCGTACAGCGTTCAACAGCAGTGATACGGAAGCTTCAAAACGATTTTAATGTGGAGCCCAGCAAGTTGATTGCTGCCGGAAGAAGTAGTTATGAGCCCATTGCAGGGAACGATACGGCAGATGGCCGTTCCAAAAATAGACGCACCAGGATCGTGATCCTGCCTAACTTGGATAAGTTTTTAGCGTTGCTCAGTGCAAATTAAATCCATACTTTGCCTGTTAATGAAGAAGCAGCTCCGTTTCCGGAGCTGTTTTTTTTATGATCTAGACGGCATGGAAGGCCTTACCTCAATTTTACTGGGGAGGGTTCGTGGATGCATTTTAAGCAAATCGACTACGATTTGGCCGATGTCTTCCTGCTGAATTTTCCAGGCATCCTTTTCATCAGGGACATTTCCGTTGAAGTGAGTTGCCACCGAACCGGGCATGATGGTAGATACCTTAATTCCGAAGGGCCTTAAATCCAACATGGCCGCCTGAGTAAAGCCGGTTAGTCCAAACTTACTCGCATTGTATGCGCTAGCGGTGGCAAAAAAATTGGTTCCTGCCAAACTGGAAATGGTAATGTAATACCCTTTACTTTTCTTCAAGGAGTCTACGGTAGCCTTTAAGGTAAAAAAGGCCCCCGTTAGGTTGGTGTCGATGGTTTCGTTCCATTGTGCGATTGTTAAATCCTGGACTGGGGCAAAATGACCCAATCCTGCATTCGCGATGACAACGTCTATTTTGCCAAATTCTTCCAACACCTGTTGCACGGCTTCTTTTTGGCTTTCAAAGTTTCGAACATCGGCCTCAATACCGATGGCATACGAACCATCATTCCCTTCTCCATTGAGTTGCTTGAGTGCCTTTCGGATGCGCTCTTGATGTCTTCCTGTAATGGCTACATGGATACCCTGCTTTAAAAATTGCTGCGCAATCCCAAAACCAATACCTGTGGTACCACCGGTGATGTAAGCTACCTTTCCCCTTATTTGTTCCATAAACACAATCTTTTCTTAAATATACATTATCTTTCGGCTATGGGACAAATTCCGTTCAAAAATTTGTGTCTTCTGGTACTGGTGTGCTGCGCCAAGGGAAATTCCCAGCAGGCATTGGTGGACCTCGCATCGCTTCCTTCAAATTTTACCTATGAAATCCGTTATGCGACTTCCGATAATTTTATGGGAACGGTCCTCTACCCCTGCGCCAAGTGTTTACTGCGTGCTGAAGTTGCCGAGGCCCTACTTGAGGCCAATCAATACTTTTGTGAGAAGGGCTATCAAATTAAAATTTATGATTGTTACCGACCCTTGGACATTCAAAAAGCGATGTGGTCCAAGGTACCCAATGCAGCGTACGTCGCAAACCCCTACGACAAAGGTTCTGTGCACAACCGTGGTGCAGCGGTGGATATTACCCTGGTAACGTTGGAAGGCTGTGAAGTGGCGATGGGCACTGACTATGATTACTTTGGAAAAGAGGCGCATATCGACAATTTGCAACTCCCCGAAACAATCCTCTCAAACCGAAACCTCTTGTTGGAAGGGATGAAACAATTTGGCTTTCAACCCATCCGGACGGAATGGTGGCATTTTAGTTTCATCAGGAACTATCAGTTCCCCATTTTAAACGAACCTTTGCCCTGCGATTAAAATATTCATAAAATGAAGGCAAGGAATTCGCAATGATTATCTTTGCACAAATTTTCAAGCATGGAAATTACTGCCCAGCAATTTCGTTTTGTTAGCATTCTTGAAGGGCTCTCTTTTTTAATCCTTTTGGGAATTGCCATGCCGTTAAAATACGTATGGGGCTTGCCCCAGATGGTACAATTTGTTGGAATGACACACGGCATCTTATTTATGCTGTATGTTGGTGGTGCCTTTATCATGAAGCGGCGCTTGCAGTGGACCCTAGCCGTTTTTGCCATGGTATTATTTTGTTCCATACTTCCGTTTGGTCCTTTTTATGTTGAAAGAAAGTATTTATGATCGATAGAGAACAAATCATACATTACACGGAATGGTTCCGTAATTACCTGACCCACCATGGGATGGGAAATTTTTGGGCTACGTTGCTCAATACCATTCTTATTGCCCTTGTGGGCATTGGGGTAATCCTGTTGCTGGATTTTGTTACCAGAAAGGTAATTGTGCAAGTCTTCAAAGCTTTCAGCAATAAAACAAAAAATACGTTTGACGATTTCCTAGTGTTGAGCAATTTTCCAAGGTTTGTGGCCCATTTGATGCCATTGGCCCTTCTTTGGTACCTCATCCCAATCATTTTCAACGATTACCCCACCACTTCCGCCGCATTAAAGATTGGTGCGGAAATCTATTTGGTAATCCTCTGTGTTTTGATATTTAGGAGCATCCTTAGGACCACGAAAAACTTTCTTCGCGAAAATCACGAAAAATACAATGACAAACCCCTAGAAAGCTACCAACAGGTATTGATGATCTTTGCTTGGGGCGCTGCCATATTTATGATCGTAAACTTAATGACAGGGTTTAGCATTCAAAGTCTGGCATCCTTAGGGGCTGCGTCTGCAGTGCTGCTGCTGATTTTTAGAGATACCATTTTGGGGTTTGTCGCCAGCATTCAAGTTTCGGTGAATGACATTGTGCGAATTGGCGATTGGATCACTTTCAGTAAGTTTGGGGCCGATGGGTATGTGACCGAAATTAATCTAGCTACGGTTCGGGTGCAGAATTTTGACAACACCTACACCACCATTCCCACGTATAGTTTGATCGCAGATTCCTTTCAAAACTGGCGCGGGATGCAGGAATCGCCAGGAAGAAGAATCAAACGCTCCCTTTTCATCAAACAGAATACGGTTCGGTTTTTAACGGCCAAGGAAATTGAAGACCTTAAAAAAATTGAACTGATCCGTCCTTACATCGAGCACCGCGAGAAGGATGTACATCGCTACAACACTTCCAAGAATATTGACAAATCGTTGCTCATCAATGGGAGAAACCAGACCAATCTAGGTGTTTTCCGAAAATATGCCGATGCACTTTTACACGAAAACCCTGCCATCAATAAGGATTTATTTTTGATGGTACGCCACCTAGCGCCAACCGATCGCGGCATTCCAATTGAAATTTTTTGTTTCAGCAGCGATAAACGGTGGGAAAACTTTGAACACATACAAGCCGATATCTTTGACCACCTCATTGCGGCCATACCCTATTTTGGGTTGGAATTGTTTGAAGTACCTTCAGGAAAGGATTTTGAGGCAATCAAGCATTAGTTTCCGAATCGCCCAACCGATCCTTCACAAATTCTACTTTGGTTTTTCCGTGCGGAATCGGTTTTCCCTCGTACCCGATGCTTACCATGATAATCTTGTCTACCGTAATAATCGTCTCGCGCATCATCTTGTTTCGCACTTCACAGCTCAAGGTCATTGAAGTAATGCCAAAAGCCACTACATCAATACCAATTTCCACAATATCCCCTTTTTTTGCACTGCTGCGGAAATTGATTTCACTGATAAATTTGGTGACCACCCGATGATTTTCCAATTGAATGATGGCATACAAAGCACATTCTTCATCGATCCATTCCAACAAACGCCCCCCAAACAATGTTCCATTGGGGTTTAAGTCTTCGGGCTTTACCCATTTACGTGTATGAAAGCGCATTAGAATAGTGTTTCTGGTTGGTCCATTTGCGGGATCTGCAGCGCAGTGCCCAATCGCTCGTTAAGGCTTTTGATAAAATGTGCAGACAGCAATGGGGAGGCCTTTTCCACATTTTGATGCACAAAAAAGTAGAGGTGGGTTAGCCCTTCCCCTACCCAAGTTTCCAGTCGATCCACCCATTCATCCAATCGCGTATAATCACTTTCATGGTTGGCCCCATTATACCGAATAAAGGCTACCGGTGTGGTAAGCCGCATGTGCAGTAAATCCCTACGGCCAGCCGTATCGACAATGAGGTTGGTTACTTGGTATTTTTCCATCAGCGGGTACAGTTGGTTAGCAATGGATGAATCGTTGAACCAATCCGTATGACGAAACTCTACTGCAATGCGCATATCCTTAGGGATGGCCTCAAAGAAAGTGGGCAATCGATCGATGAACTTGGGTGAAAACGTATCGTGCATCTGCACAAAAACCATTTCCAATTTGTCGTTGAGGTTAGAGGTATGCAACAAGTATTCGTTGAGGTAACCTTCAAAATCGTTCAATCGTTTCCAATGCGTCACGCCTTGGAACATTTTTGGAAAAAAACGGAAGTCGGTTGGGGTTTTTTCATACCACCCCTCGTAAGTGTTGACGGGGAAAATCCTGTAAAAGGTAGCATTGAGTTCAATGGAATTGAACTGTGTGGCGTAATATTCCAGTTCATCTTTCGTGCCGCGGGGATAAAACCCTTTGAGATCGGCCCGGTTCCATTTGGCACAACCCACATAAGCTTTTAAGGCTTTTTTTTCTGTGGATTGCAATACTGAGCGCATATCGGGATGATCTGGCGGCAGTTTAAAGTCAATTTTTGAGGGATCTGCTACTTTTCCAAATTTCATGTTGCCATCGTTTTGGTAAAGATAACGCAACTAGAAATGAATAGCGAATGAAATATTATAAAAGCTGTAACAAATTTGACACGGGGAATACTTACCTTTATAAAACCTTTTAAATTCTAAAACACTCCTATGAAGACTTTGAAATTCATTTCAATGGGCGTCCTTTTCCTGCTTGGCACCCTAGTTATTAAAGCGCAGACTGCAGACGAGATTATATCCAATTTTATTGAAAACACGGGAGGGCTCGATGCCTGGAAATCCTTGAAAGCACTAAAATTTGAAGGCAATGTCGATATTGGGCAAGGCATCACAATCCCTATCGAAGTTATTAGCACCAACGATGGGAAAACAATGATCAAGGCCAATTTCCAAGGTCAAAATTTTTATCAAACCGTGTATGATGGCGAAACCCTTTGGGGCACCAACCAAATGACCATGCAAGCGGAAAAGAGCGATGCCGAAGCTACCGCAAATTATAAGAATGAAGCCAATGATTTTCCCGACCCATTCATCGACTATAAAGAAAAAGGATATACTGTGGAACTTATTGGAAATGAAACCATTGAAGGTACGGATACTTATAAAATCAAATTAGTTAAAGAACCCGTAATGGTGGATGGAAAGGAAGAACAAGATATTTCATTTTATTATTTTGACACAGAAAACTTTGTGCCTATTGTTGTTGAAACCGAAATCAATTCGGGACCTGCAGCAGGAATGGTCAGTCAAACAAAGCTCAGCGATTACCAAGAAGTGGACGGACTTTATTTTGCGTTTTCAATTGTTGACGGAATTAAAGGACAGCCTGGCGGTCAAGGAGTAACGATCACTAGCATTTCATTAAATCCTGAAGTTGACGAAAGTATCTTTGCATTTCCCGAACCTGTGAGTACAGGCGAGACCAAGGAATAATAACAAGTAATTACCATCCCTGCCCGTTCAGGGATTTTTTTATCACCTATGAAACGATTTCTTTACCTAGCAATCATTACGTTTTTTGCATTGCCTTCCGCTATTGCCCAAGAAATCTCTTTAAAAGGTCAAGAACTTTTTGGAGATATCAAAGCCCGTCAGATAGGGCCCGCATTGATGAGCGGGCGAATTAACGACATCGAAATGCACCCCACCGATCCCCGGGTAATGTATGTAGGGGCCGCGGGGGGTGGTGTATGGAAGTCGATTGATGGTGGCGCTACATTTGCGCCCATTTTTGATGAATATGTACAATCCATTGGCGTGGTAAAACTAGATCCCAAGCGACCTGATGAAGTTATTTGGGTGGGCACTGGGGAAATCTGGACCCGAAATTCGGTATCCATTGGGAATGGCCTTTACAAGTCTACGGATGGTGGTAAAACCTGGAAGGAAATCCCAGGTTTTGAAAACAGTGAAAGGATTGCTTCTATTGCCATAAACCCAAACAACACCGATGAAGTTTACGTAGGGGTTTTAGGGGCTTTGTGGAGTGACAGTACCGTTAGGGGGGTATACAAAACCACCGATGGAGGACAAACCTGGATACAGGTGCTGTACCTCAATCCTTCTACAGGTGCAGGAGATGTTGTAATGGATCCAGAAGATCCAAGAATCCTCTATGCCTCAATGTGGCAATTTAGAAGAACTGCCTGGAGTTTTAACTCGGGAGGTATAAGCAGCGGTTTATACAAATCCATGGATGCAGGTGCCACATGGAAAAAAATTCAGGAAGGGTTCCCTAGCGGACCTTTGGGAAGAATTGCAATAGCCATGGCCCCGAGCGATCATAATCGGTTATATGCTGTATTGGAAACCGGTGAAAAAACGACCAATGGGCTTTGGACCTCTCCCGATGCAGGAGCTTCATGGCAGCATTTAAACAGCGATTTTGGATTGACAGTAAGGCCCTTTTACTTCTCACGGATTACAATAGACCCTAGGGATCCCAACACTATCATTAAAGCAGGACTTACAGGTTCCATCAGTAGGGATGGCGGAAAAACCTTCAAGGATTTGGGAAACATGCATGGCGATATCCACGACATTGCATTCCACATTCATGAAAGCGACATCCTATTTTGTGGTACCGATGGAGGTTTATACCGTTCTTGGAATGGCGGTGGTACCCTCGAAATTGTGGAAAACCTTCCCATATCCCAGTTTTACCAAATTAGCGTAGATAATGCTTCTCCTTATCATATTTATGGCGGACTACAAGACAATGGAAGTTGGTGGGGGCCTAATTCTTCCCCAGCGGGTGTGAATGGACGCGATTGGAACAGTGTGGGTGCTGGAGATGGTTTTAGGGTCTTAAAACATCCCACCAAAAACATCATCTATTCTGAAATGCAAGGAGCGGAGAATGTTTGGAGGTACGACATTGATCGCAAAAAGACCAAAAACATTCAACCCCTGGAAGAAAAAGGGAAATCCAAACTACGTTTCAATTGGAATGCACCCATGGCACTCAGTGCCCACAACCCCGATCGTTTCTATATGGGAAGCCAATACCTTCATAAAAGTGATGACATGGGTGATACATGGACTATCATTTCCCCCGATTTGACCACAAACGATGCCAGCAAACAAAATCAGGAATCTTCTGGGGGGTTGTCTATGGATAATAGTGGAGCAGAAAATCACACTACCCTGTTCACCATTGCAGAATCACCCTTGGACGAAAACACCATTTGGGTAGGCACAGATGACGGGAATGTACAGGTAACAACCGATGGAGGAAAAACTTGGAACAATGTTACCCCAAACCTCATTGGTGTACCCGCAAATACTTGGGTATACCACATTGAAGCCAGTGTGCATGGTAAGGGAACGGCCTATGCCGTTTTTGATGGACACACGCGTGGTGATTTCAATACCTACGTTTTAAAAACGACTGATTTTGGGAAAACATGGACCAACATCGTTTCAGATGCTATTGAAAAAAATGCATTCGCCCGAAATATTCAAGAAGATTACGAGAATGAAAATCTGCTGTTTCTGGGAACGGAATTTGGCCTTTACATTACAATTGACGGTGGACAAAACTGGTCAAAATTTACTAACAATATGCCTTCCGTAGCGGTTCACTTCATCGACCTTCAAAAGGAAGCCAACGATTTGGTGATGGGAACGCATGGACGGGGTGTCATCATTATCGACGATATCAGCCCCTTACGTTTCTTGAACCAAGAGGTTCTGTCTAAGGATGTCCATTTTTTTGGCACCAAGCCCTTTACAATGACGGAACAAAGTGGTTTTGCAGGCAGCGAAGTTTCTGAAACAGAGTTTGTAGGGCCTAGTAAAGCTTCAGGCGCCAGAATAGTCTATTACCTAAAAAAACGCCACACGTTCGGTAAAATGGAATTGGAAATTCAAGACATGGAAGGAAATAAGGTTGCTACCCTATCCCCTGGTAAATCCAAGGGGATTAACGTAGTGAATTGGGAGTATACTTCCGGCGCTCCAAAGATGGCAGATGCCAAGACGCTTTCCTTTTCCGGGTTTACCCCAAAAAGGGTGCCTGCAGGCATGTACAAAGTAGTGCTCACCAAGGGAAAGGATCGTTATGAGCATACCATCGAACTTAAGTATGATGAAACCTCCCTAGCAACCCTCGAAGAGCGAAAGGAACAAGAACGCATGACCCAAGTTATGTTCGACATGGTGGAGGACTTGGCCTATATGGTCTATCAAATTACGGAATATCAAAAGGCGGCACAGGCACTCATCCTAAACCATCCAAAAGATAAAAAGCCGGCAGAAAAACTATACGATGCCCTGGAGCGCTTAAGAAAAGACTTGGTCATTACCACCGGAGATAATTATGTAGGTACTGCAGAACCCCGTTTGCGCGAAAAAATGGGAACATTGTACTCGAACATTGCTTCCAGTTATGATGGGGTTTCAGCGTCACAAATGCAGAATTTCCGATTGATTTCAGGGGAATTTGAATTGGCCCAAAAGCGGTTTGAAGACATCCTGAAAAAGGAAGGCTCCAAATTTGAATCCGTCTTAAAAAAGAACGCAATGGAACTTCCTGGACTCCTACAAAAAAATACCTATTTGGGAAAAGACTAGTATAAAATCTGAAGGATTATTGATTGATGTAAACTGTTTTTACGTTCACAAATTCCTTGATGCCTTGGGCACTAAGCTCCCTGCCGTAGCCACTTTCCTTGATGCCTCCAAAAGGGAGCCTTGGATCACTTTTAACCAATTCGTTTACAAATACAGCACCTTCCTCAAACCTTGGCACTAATGCCATAGCCTGCTCAATGTTTCGAGTAAACAGAGAAACCCCCAATCCATAGCGGGAGTGGTTGGAAAGGGATACAGCTTCATCCAAGTGCCTAAACGAGGTAACGCATAAAGCAGGACCAAATGTTTCCTCTTGAAACATGGGCATTTCTGGAGTAACTCCCGAAACGACGGTAGGCTCATAAAACGCATCGATCCGTTTTCCCCCAATTTCCAGCTTTGCGCCGAGGGCCAGTGTTTGCTGGACTTGCAATTCTAGTTCCTTTGCTAAATCCACTCTTGCCATAGGACCAATATACGTTGATTTGCTTGTGGGATCGCCTGCCTTCAGTTTTTTTACTTTTTGAACCAACCGTTCCAAAAACTGATCGTGGATCGATTGGGCAAGCAACAACCGCTTCCCCGCAATGCAACTCTGACCGGTATTCTGAAAGCGGGCCTGCACGCAAATATCCAAGGTTTTTTCCATATCACAATCGTCCATAACAATCATGGCATTACTACCTCCCAACTCTAAAACAGACTTTTTGATTTGCTTTCCTGCCGCAGCGGCTACGGCACCCCCTGCAGGTCCGCTACCCGTGAGCGTAACTGCTTTTACCAAAGGATTTTGCAGGACCCCTTCAACCTGATTGCTTCCAATAAGCAAGGATTTGAAACAGTATTCGGGTAAGCCAGCATCACGAAAACAGGCCTCAATCGCCAAGGCACAACCAAAAACATTGGATGCGTGTTTCAAGAGTCCTACATTTCCTGCCATGAGTGCCGGAATCGCAAAACGGAATACCTGCCAAAAAGGATAATTCCATGGCATGATGGACAATACCACTCCTAAGGGTTCATGCCTTACGTAGCTACTAAAAGCGTCAGTGGGTACAAAAATATCTTGAAGTTGTGCTTCAGCATTTTCGGCGTAATAATCACAAAGCCAAGCACATTTTTCAATTTCCGCAACAGCTTGGGAGATGGGCTTTCCCATTTCTTCAGTCATCAAAAGGGCATACTGTTCTTTCTGGGACCTCAGTGTTGTGGCAATATTGGCTATGTGACTTTTTCTGGCTTGGAAGGACGTGTTTTTCCAAACCTGGAATTGTTGGTGGCTCTTTTTGATGGCGGCAGCAACTTCTTTCGGGTTGTGCCGTTCGTAAGAAGCAACCGTTTTCCCAGTGTAGGGATTGATGGATAGCGCGTGGTCCATTTTATTTTTAAAGGTACGGCTTCTAAGGAAATTGTTGAAATCATTGTGCATAACTTAACGTTTCACGGCTTCAGGCCCCTGTTGCTTTTAGTAATTTTAATAAAACTCCCGATATGGAATCCAGAGATACGGTCCTTCTTGGACTGCGCCCCGAAATTGCTTCGGCCAAATTGCTTCCTGGAATGTCTTCCGACGAGATCTTTCAAAATCAAACATTGCGGCCCGTGATAAGGCTTCAAAATGATTTGTTGGTAGCCGCCTTCCGGAATTATGTTTCCAAGCACAAAAATGTTTTTTACGATCTCTCTGTTGAAAAAAGGTTGGATTACATCGAAAATGCGATCCATAAGGATATGAAATTTCGAAATTCACTGAAAGGAATCGTTATTGGGCAATTCACCTTAGCAGAGTACGAGACGTACATTCAAAATTCATCGGACCTTAACAAACGCATGATGAACATTGTTAAGGAGCGCCTGAAAAGCAACATCCAACTCCTGGAATACGTAAACGCCTATTGATCCAGTAACGAAACCCCATTTAGGTCGGTAGTAAGCACCTCGCTCATGTAATCAAAATATGGGCGCAGTAGCTCATAATGATGTGTTAATTTTTCAGGGAAATCAGGAGCAGTGACTTCATTGTCGGTAAAGTGGTGTACCACAAAGTAATTTTTTAGGCGTATCAAATCAATATTGGGATCGTCGGAACTGAACCCTTTGGGGGCTGTTTTTACTTTGTATTCCTGAACAAATCCATTAAAGGCTTGCTTAAATTGTTTTTCGGAAAGAATCTTGCGGATGGGTGTCGCATCCATTTCGAATTCCTTTCGAATGCGGAGTAAATCGGCTGGACTTGGGTCGAAGAAACCTCCTGCCATAGCAGATCCTCCCGGCTCGATGCGCAGGTAATACCCCCCTCTGCGGTGCGCTCCTGCCCTATTGAAACTAACACTGCGATGGACATTGTAGGGCGTTTTATCCTTGCTAAACCGTATATCCCGATTGATTCGGAAAATGCGCATTTTCTCGATCTGGTCTGTTTTATTTAACCCTTTTTCAATTTCCAAATAGAATTTCTTCAAGGCTTTTTCATTGGCTTGGTATTGCTTTTTATGGGCATCCATCCAATCTTTGTGGTTGTTGTGTTTCAATTCCTTCAAAAACTCAAAAACGGATACGGGTACGGTAACACTCATACGAAAAGATTAAAAGCTAAAGATACGTGGATTTTTTGTACATTTCGTAAAACAACTTAAAACCGAATTAAAATGACAACAACCAACAAACCCAATGTCCTTTTTTGGATAATCGCCGTTATTTCGCTGATATGGAATGGTTTAGGCGCATTTCAATATCTTGGTTATGCCACCATGAAAGACGAAATGTTGGCCGTAATGCCTGAGGCACAACAAGCGGTAATGACAGCCTTGCCCACTTGGTATACAGCGGTTTTTGCTGTAGCAGTTTGGTTCGCCGTTTTGGCTTCCATCCTATTACTCGCCAGGAAGAAATGGGCCGTTCCATTATTCCTAATTTCGCTACTTGCAGTGGTGGTTCAAATGGTGTATTGGCTCTTTGGAACCAATGCCATGGAAGCTTTTGGGTCCACTGCCCCTATAATGCCTGTGGTCGTAATCATTTTGGCCCTTGTGTTTTATTTGTACAGTAAATCAGCTAAGGCAAAAGGATGGCTAAGATAGCCTCTTAAAACCTTAAATAAATGGGGGCTTTGGCCCCCTTAGTTGTTTTTGGCATTTAGGTCAATTCCATCATAAAATCCCAAATCCATGTCTTTAAGGTATTTTACCCAAAATGCGATTTGCCCGGTGTGATAAGAGTAATGCTCCACTACATGCAATATGGCACCAAGTCCTGGCATCTGGAACCCTTGAATGGTATAGCTTTTCGACAGTTTTTCGGGTGGTAGATGGGTAATGGTATCTTTGACGCGTTGCACCGTGTCGAACAGCTCTTGCAATAGATCCGATTTTTTCAATGTCCCCGAATTTATAAATTCAGCATCGCGGTTGCGTAGGTCGGGAAGGCCGTTCAAAGCGGCAATTCCGTATTGTGTCATGTTTCCGCATAAGTGCACTATAAGGTTCCCTATGCTGTTTAAGTGAGTGTTGGGCTGTTTCCAAATAGCCGCTTCATCTAGGTTATCCAATGCTTTTTGCAGCATACGGTTGTTCTCATCCAGCCGGAAAAGGCACTGTGTCTTAAAGTTTTTAAAACAATCCATTTCATTCATGCGATTACATTAAAAGTATCTTGATTTACGATGAAAAAATACGGAAATTATCATGGAAGTATATTCTTACAGCGCAGTAAAATTTTGTATGTTTGTGTACCGCAATCGGTATGCAAGAACCTCGCTTAGTGCATGAAAAATTTTATCATTGCCTTTTTGGTCTTCCTTATATGGTCTTTCTTTGGGCTTTGGCTCTATTCATGGATGCAGCCAATGACGGATGTTTCTGAGGCTGTGGTGAAAGACCTGCCCCAAGAAGATAAAGACAGCCTCCCGTTGCCTATTAGCGAAAATTCTGAGTTGGACTTGAGTGTTTTGGACACCTTAAACCTTTCTGAAAATACACAAAAGCAAGACTCCACAAGTAGTACTCCAGCATTAGGACTCAAAGCCATTAACCAGAAAGGCGATATTGTTTTTTTGATGGCTGAAGGGATTGGTTTTCATAAAAGCCTTCCTGAAATCTACATCCCTAACAGCATATTGGATTTCAAATACAAACTCAATACCTACAGTATAGAGCATCCAAATGAAGAATTGCATATCATTTCCTATTATGGGGCTTCCGAGAATATAGAAACGCCCAATTTAGGGATGCAACGAGGAAATAAAGTGAAGGAGGTTTTGATAAATACCGGAATCCCCGCCGAAAAAATAGTGATTAAGCCTACGATTATGGAATTGCAGTTTGATGAAAATGAAAATTATCAACAAGGAATTTCCTTTATTTTTAGGCCCCTGGATAAAGACCGGTTAAAAAGTTTGCAATTTTCCCTTCCGGAAAACAAGACAATTTACCCTAATTTCGTAAATAATGATATTTTTGTAAATGATGCGTTAAAAGACTTATTGCAAGAAGCCAAAAGTACTTTTGCCATGCATCCTCAAGTTGTAATTGAAATTATCGGCCACACGGACAACGTAGGCAATGCCAACGACAACTATTTAGTTGCACTAAGGTATGCAAGACAAGTTCGTTGGTACTTAGTGACCAAAGGCGGTATTCCTAAAGACCAGGTAATTGCTTCATCCCAAGGTGAAGCCATGGCTATTGCCAATAATGCTACGGAAAGGGGACGCTTTTTAAACAGGCGCATCGAAGTGCACTATCGCTTAAATTAATGGAGGCATTAAACGAATTTGTTAATCAGTTGCCGGAATTGTCGGGCGTATTTCTTTTGATGCTCAGTACCTTTCTGATTGGCTATCTTTCCGCACACTACCTCCAAAAAGTGAAATACTCCAAGCTCCTTAAAAAAGTAAAGCGCCAAGCCACTAGTGCCGTAAATAATGCCAAGATTGCCGATATTGAAACCATATTTACAGAGATAAAGCCAAAAATTATCGAAGTGGTGAAGGAAACCCAAAGCAACAAGCAGGAGATTGCTACTTCCTTTAAATCACCACAGGAGATTGCAGAAACCGCCCGAACCAGTTACTTAACCTATACCAAAAGCAAACCAGAGCTCAATTTTGACAATTTCGGTTATGCATCCCAAGATGAAAAGGACGACCTAACCAAAATCAATGGGATTGGACCTTACATCGAGCAACGACTCAATGAAATTGGCATTTACAATTACGATCAAATCAGCCGGTTTACCGATGAGGACATTCGCGTTTTAACCGAATTGATCGATTTTTTTCCAGGCCGTATTGAAAGAGATAGTTGGATTGCCCAAGCGCAATCATTAAAACACTATTAGCCTATGGAACTTACCACATTTGATTGGATCCTGATTGTTTCATTTTTGGGTATTTTTCTGCTTATAGGTGTTTTTATGGCCAAAAGGTCGGGTAAAAACACACAAGAATTTTTTCTTTCGGGGAAGAACATGCCTTGGTGGTTATTGGGAATCTCGATGGTTGCCACCACATTTTCGGCAGATACCCCAAATTTGGTTACCAACATTGTACGCCAAAACGGGGTTGCGGGAAACTGGGTTTGGTGGGCTTTCCTCCTTACGGGTATGCTTACAGTCTTTGTCTATGCAAAACTCTGGAGGCGTTCTGAGGTATTAACCGACCTTGAGTTTTATGAATTGCGGTACAGTGGCAAGGAAGCTGCTTTTTTAAGGGGTTTTAGGGCGCTATACCTTGGGTTTTTCTTTAACATT
The DNA here is from genome assembly GCA_002440705.1 of Flavobacteriaceae bacterium UBA6268. Classification (GTDB taxonomy): domain Bacteria; phylum Bacteroidota; class Bacteroidia; order Flavobacteriales; family Flavobacteriaceae; genus DJVA01. Next base: position 15,754 of record DJVA01000060.1, read on the forward strand.
GTTATTATGGCCACCGTATGTTTGGCGGCCATCAAAATTGGAGGGATTCTTTTCAATCTTCAGCCCTGGCAATCTGTAGTCTATGCATCGCTCATTACGGTAGCATACAGTTCTATTGGAGGCTTGCGTAGTGTTATTATCACCGATTTTTTGCAGTTCATCATTGCGATGGTCGGTTCGGTATGGGCTGCTTGGTACATTGTAAATATGCCGGAAATTGGAGGATTGGGGCAATTGCTGGCCCATGAAAATGTGGCAGATAAGTTGCAATTCCTTCCCGAATTCAAAAACAACGAAACCTTATGGACGTTGTTATTGATTCCGCTGGCCGTTCAATGGTGGAGTGTTTGGTATCCCGGGGCGGAACCAGGCGGAGGGGGGTATATTGCACAACGAATGCTTTCTGCCAAAGATGAAAAAAATGCCATTGGTGCTACCCTATTGTTCAATGTGGCACATTACGCCCTGCGCCCTTGGCCTTGGATTTTGATTGCTTTGGCTTCGCTAGTTATATACCCAGAACTTTCGGATATTTCCAGAGCATTCCCTAATGCTTCCGCAGGACATGACTTAGGATATTCGGCCATGCTTACTTACTTACCTCCTGGTTTATTGGGATTGGTCGTGACTTCCCTTATTGCAGCTTTCATGAGTACTATTTCTACCCATTTAAATTGGGGCTCGTCATACATTTCCCTCGATTTTTACAAACGTTTTGTAAAGAAGGAGGCTTCTGAAAAGGAACTCGTAGCCGTAGGGCGTATTTCAACCGTTCTTTTAATGGTTGTATCGGCCGTTTTGGCGCTTTCCTTAAAAGATGCCTTAAGTGCTTTTAACATCTTGTTGCAAATAGGTGCAGGAACCGGCTTGATCTTTATTTTAAGATGGTTTTGGTGGCGGGTGAATGCCTTCAGCGAAATTACCGGAATGATCGTTTCATTTGCGATGGCCATTCTTCTGAGCATCTATGATTTTGGATTGAAATCCCACGAACAATTAATCCTAGGGGTTGTTGTCACTTCCGTGTGCTGGATTGCAGTGACCCTCCTCACGGCTCCTACCAAAACCGAAAAATTGGTGCAGTTCTACAACAAAATAGCTCCCTACGGTTTAGGCTGGAATGGTTTTAAAAAGCAGGTAGGCGCATCTACCCTTCGGGAATCAAAAGATCGCTTTACCATAGACCTACTCAGTATGCTGCTGGGTGTTGTTTTTGTGTATACGGCTTTATTTGGAACGGGGTATTTACTCTATGGTAATACCACGGGCTGCCTTGTATTGTACGGTATTGCATTAATTTCGGGAATTATTATTTTCAATCTTTGGAAAAAAAATAAAGGAGGCCTATAAGCCTCCTTGTATAATTGAATACCTGAGGAATTAATCAATTCCAAATTCAAATCCGAAAGAAATGATGTCCCAGCTTCCACCATCCCTAGAAACGCCTCTATAGGCCAAAACTAGGTCGATGAGATCGCTTATGGAATATTGTACCCTTGGAGAATAATAAAACCCGCCATCGTTACCTTCATTGATTCCAACGGCATATCCCAAATCGGCACCCAAAGTAAAAGCGTCGGATGCACTGAAACGTGCCCCTGCACCTACCGGAAGAAACTGAACGTCCTCTACAGGAAAGGTTGTGCCCAGAATGGTAATATCATCTCCAAAGGAATGTGAGAACCCTGCAATAGGCCCTGCCTTGAAAGTGTCGGACAAATCAAAAAGATACCCAAGGTCTACAGCAATGGAAAAGGTAGCCAAATCGCCGGCATCGCCAATTGGAAGTCCGCCGGAAACCCCAGCAGTAAACTGAGCATTGGCTGTATAGCCAGTAAATGCAATTAATGCGAGTACAAGAAGTTTTTTCATGATTTAATAGTTTGATTAATAAGGTACTAAATTACTGATTTTTTTTAACCATGCTATAAGGCAAATGCCGTAAAAGAAAAAAGTGGGCCTGGGCCCACTTTTTTATAATTCTCAAGTTCTACTTAATTAAAAAACCAGCCGGCAGAGATTCCAATAACAGCGTTTTTGGACTCAGCACCATCAGCGATGTCTGTAAAGCCAATGACATAGCGCGCTTGGAAGAACAATCCCATGGGCAGCTTGTATTGGGCACCAATGCCAACGCCAAGGTCGACGGTCTCGATGCCATCCACATCAAAACTTTCTCCATCAAATTTCGCCTTACTGGAAATATTGATTCCAATTTGAGGCCCACCCTGCAGGCTAAGGCCTTCGGCAACTGTAATGTCGGCTAATACAGGAATGTTAAGATAATCCAGTGCAACGGCAACATCGCCAGCTTCGCTGGAATACTTGTAACCCTGCGAAGAATATAAAACTTCGGGTTGGATGGCAAATAATTCAGAAAAACCAAAATTCAAAACAGCACCAAAATGCAGACTGGTTCTTCCATCTAAGGCATCGGCACCATCACCATTTAAAGATGCAAAGTTGGCCCCCGCCTTCACACCGGGCTGAAAGCTTTGAGCATGCACCATATTGGCACATGCCACAATTACAATGATAAGTACTAATTTTTTCATAGGTTGAATAGTTATTGATTAATAAGATCCTAAATTACTGATTTTTCTTAATCATGCTACATGGCAAGTGCCGTAAATGAAAAAGTGGGCCTGGGGCCCACTTTTAAAGTAGTATGCTTTATTTAATTGAAGTACACATTGAAACCGATAAAGGCACTGAAGATATTGAAATCTCCACTTCCGGCATCATCGTTCATTCCAAAGCCATAACGAAGTCCAGGCTCAAGGCTTACATTGTTAGCAATGAACCAAGCATAAGCTGCCTGTACCCCAACCCACATGGGTGAGTAGCTATTACCGGAGGATCCGTTTACATCGGCTGCAATAGGGAATTGTCCGGCCACATAATATTTGGCCCCAAATTTCCAATTGAAAGTACCGTCAACACCGTCAATCCCGGGGTCTCCGTAGCCAAGTCCTGCTTTCAAAGCAAGATCATCCAAGATGAAATAACCTGCTTCGCCACCTACACCCCAAGAAGTGTTACCATCCCTTGAATAAAGCGAAAAACCAGTGTAGGAACCGGAAGACTCCCCAAAGCCTGTGTTAATCTCTACCACCCAAGCCCCTTGGCTTGTGGCACTGCCAGAATTTTCGTCTTGGGCAAAACTTGTAGTTGCCATCATAACTGAAATTGCAAGAAAAAGTAAAAGTTTTTTCATAAGTAAATAGTTTGATTAATAAGCTAAAGCTAGAAAATTATCTATTTGACTGTTTTACAGGGATTTTGATGTTTTCAACAAGTTATTAACAATTGGAAAATAAAAAACCATCCCGAAGGATGGTTTCATATACTCTTTTGGACTAATCCCTAGAGGAACGAGTACCCCACCGAAAGTGTAATAACGCTGTTTTTACCCTTCCCACTCTCTGGCACATCGGTCAAACCAAAATTGTACCGTCCGTCCAAGCGGATTCCCATGGGTAAATCATATCCCAAACCAACAACGCCTGAGATGTCAAAATTGTTGGTTGCAATGTCATTGATGGTTTCGCCAATAACCGTTTGTGCATCATCGTTGATGATGACCCCAAACTGAGGCCCTAATTGAATGTTAAGCCCTTGGGCCACAAAATATTTGAGTACGATAGGAACATTCACATAGTCCAAATTGAAATCACCTGCATTGAACTCGGCTCCTTGTTGTGAATACAACAAATCGGCTTGTATTCCTAAATTATCGTTGAATTTTCCTCCCAAAAATATACCGGCCACAAACCCGGTGCGGTTATCCAATCCCGAAGCATCGGTAATGTTGGCGAAGTTCACACCTGCTTTGATACCAAAGTCAACCCCTTGGGCAAAAAGTGATGTGGAAACAATTAGTGTAAGAACAATCAATACGTTTTTCATCTTTATTAAATATTTGATAAAGTGGAAGATGGAATGCCCAATAGTACATCTTCCTTGGGGTTATATAAAATTTTAGGGCATTTCATAATAGCTTTTGTTTTTATATTGCACAAAATTATAACGAATTTTGGGAACAGCTTATTTTTTGAGAATCTTTTAAGAATTATTTGATGAAGTGGATCCAAGCCGTCAAGGATTATCAAAATTACCTTCACATTGAACGCGGGTTATCCAAGAATTCCATCGACAATTATGTATTGGACATTCAGAAGTTGATGAAATGGATGGATGACCGACAAGTGTCCGTTTCCCCAATCTCGATTGACGAAAGCGTGTTGCAGGAGTTCATCTACCACATCGCGAAAGAAGTCAATCCGCGTTCCCAAAGCCGCATCATATCCGGTTTGCGTGGTTTTTTCAATTATTTGATTTTTGAAGACTACCGAAAAACCAACCCGTTGGAACTTATTGAAAGCCCTAAACTGGGGCGTAAGCTCCCAGACACCCTTTCCGAAGCAGAAATTGACCAAATCATTATGCAAATCGATCTATCCGATCCACAGGGAACCCGAAACAAGGCCATTTTGGAAACCCTGTACGGGTGTGGATTACGGGTATCGGAATTGACTCATTTAAAACTATCGGACCTCTATTTTGATGAAGGTTTTATCCGGGTTACTGGAAAGGGAGACAAACAGCGTTTTGTGCCTATTGCCGGACCTACCATTAAATTCATTACCCTATATAAGGATGAAGTTCGAGTGCATCAAACCATCGCGCCTACTGCAAAAGACACTCTTTTCTTGAATCGCCGCGGAAAACCCTTAACCCGGGCCATGATTTTTACAATCGTCAAAATCCTTACGGAACGTGCGGGAATCCATAAAAACGTAAGCCCCCATACATTTCGGCACTCCTTCGCAACACATTTATTGGAAAATGGTGCCGACCTCCGGGCCATACAACAAATGTTGGGTCATGAGAGTATTACGACCACTGAAATTTACACCCACATTGACAAATCACATCTTACCAAAGTCATCCAGCAATTCCATCCCAGGAAGTAAAAGGTTAAAAAAAGGTTATTTTCGCCTCAATCTTTTTCAACCCTCTCCCTGATTTTGTAATTTGGTTGGAAACCCTAAAGCATGAAAACATTGATCTTTCGGGATGGCAATTTGATGCCCGCCCTTGGGCTTGGCACCTGGAAAGCAAAAGGCAAGGAGCTTAAAAGTGCTGTTAAAACTGCAATTCGTGTAGGCTATCGGCATATTGATACTGCTGCTGTGTACGGCAATGAGGAGGTAATTGGAGAAGCCTTGGCCGAAATTTTTGAAGAAGGAACAATTCAACGAAAGGACCTCTTCATTACCACAAAACTCTGGAACGATTCCCACCACCCAGACCATGTTATCCCAGCGTTAACCACTTCCATGAAAAAACTGGGATTGAACTATCTCGATCTTTATTTGATTCACTGGCCCGTTGCCTTTCGACATGGAACCGCTATGCCCTCCCATATTGAAGATTATGTTCCCCTATCGGAAATCCCTTCCGAAGTAACCTGGGCTCAAATGGAAGAAGCCAAAAAACTAGGCCTGGCCAAGCACATTGGGGTTTCCAATTTTAGTGTAAAAAAGTTAAACTCCCTAATGCAGCGGTGCGGTGAAATGCCGGAAGTAAACCAAATAGAACTCCACCCGCTGTTGCAACAAAATACTTTGCGCGATTTTTGCAAGGAACACCACATCCTGCTGATGGCTTATTCTCCGCTTGGTTCGGGCGACCGACATGCATCCATGAAAGCTGCAGATGAACCCAATCTTTTTGAGCTTCCCATCGTAAAAACCATTGCCGACAAACATGGAGTACATCCTGCACAGGTGCTGATTGCTTGGCATATTTGCATGGGAGTTTGTGTAATCCCCAAATCTACTACTCCAAAAAACATTGAAAGTAATTTCAAAGCGGCACAATTGAAGCTGGATGCAGAAGATATGGCCCAATTGGGGCAGCTGGATCGGAATTACCGGTACGTTACCGGAACCTTCTTCGAAAGCCCCGAAAAGGGCTATTCCAATGTTTTTGATGAATAAAAAAGGGGGCTTTCGGCCCCATTTATACTATTTGGCAATGTTTACGGCCCTGGTTTCCCGAATGACGGTTACTTTCACTTGTCCGGGATAGGTCATGTCCGTTTGGATTTTTTGGGAAATCTCAAAAGATAATTGTGCAGCCTTATCGTCGTTTACCTTTTCACTCTCCACTATAACGCGCAACTCACGCCCTGCTTGAATGGCATAAGCTTTTTGCACCCCACCAAAACCATAGGCAATGTCTTCCAGATCTTTTAAGCGTTGAATGTAGGAATCCAATACCTGGCGTCTAGCACCAGGACGTGCACCACTTATGGCATCGCAAACCTGTATGATGGGAGACAACAAATTGGTCATCTCAATTTCATCGTGGTGGGCTCCAATAGCGTTGCACACCTCTGGCTTTTCACCATATTTTTCCGCCCATTGCATTCCCAAAATAGCATGAGGAGTTTCTGTTTCTGCTTCCGGAACTTTTCCTATATCGTGCAAAAGCCCCGCCCGTTTTGCAAGTTTGGCATTGAGCCCCAACTCTGAAGCCATAATGCCACAAAGTCTGGCCACCTCTCTAGAGTGGTGTAAAAGATTTTGTCCATAGGAGGAGCGGTATTTCATTCTCCCAACAGCTTTAATGAGCTCTGGGTGTAGTCCGTGAATGCCTAGATCAATGACCGTTCGTTTTCCAACTTCAATGATTTCCTCTTCGATTTGCTTTGTGGTTTTTTTGACTATTTCCTCGATACGGGCCGGATGTATCCTACCGTCCGTGACCAATTTATGCAAGGAAAGTCTAGCGATTTCCCTTCTCACGGAATCAAAGCAAGAAAGAATAATGGCCTCAGGAGTATCATCCACAATGATTTCGACACCGGTAGCTGCTTCAATAGCTCGGATATTTCGCCCTTCGCGGCCAATAATCCGTCCTTTTACATCATCGCTTTCTAGATTGAAAACAGACACGCAGTTTTCGATGGCTTCTTCAGTACCAATCCTTTGAATGGTATTGATGATAATTTTTTTGGCATCCTGCTGGGCTGTCATCTTAGCTTCTTCCAGCGTTGTTTGAATGAAGGCCATGGCATCGGTCTTTGCTTCACTTCGCAAGCTTTCCACCAATTGCGCCTTGGCATCTTCGGCAGAAAGGCTCGAAATGACTTCCAACTGTTCTATTTGGCTTCGGTGCATTTTTTCAACCTCGGCTTCCTTCTTTTCCAACACTTTCAGTTTTTCATCATAGCCCTGCAATTTGCCTTCAAGCTCGGCATTTAACTTTTTATTTTTGGCCAGTTCGTTGGAAACCTGCGATTCTTTATCACGCGTTCGCTTTTCGGCCTCTGCAATTTTTTTGTCACGTCCCAAGATAACCTTTTCATGCTCGGATTTGAGTTCGATAAACTTTTCCTTTGCTTGCAGTATTTTTTCTTTTTTTAATGCTTCGGCATTGGCATTGGCCTCTTTTAAGATAGATGTCGCATTTTTTTTAGCAGACTTAATGACTTGAGACGCGTTGTTTCGCTCGAGCATTTTAGCCACAAAAAAACCGATTGCCAAACCTACCACACCAATGATGATGTATGTAATGATATGATCCATGCTAGCTGTTTTATTGAATAAAAAAAGCCTACATTAATATTGCGATTTTGAATAAACTCCTTAAAACATGTTTAGGGCTAACAAGCTGGTCAAGTATCCGCTCGAGGACGGCTCGCTTTTACAACTTCAACTCACCCTTTTTAAAGAATTCTTGTTGAGTTTACCAAAAATTAGTATTAATGTAGGCAGTAACCTTTTGTTATTTTAAAGAACGTTATGCTAAGTGATCCTGCAGAAGTTGGTTGAGGGCTTCGAGCTTCTCTTCTACTTCATGTTGATCGTTTTCATTGTCTATTCCACGCTGTTCTACCTGGGCTGCAAACTGTAGGGCGCACATGGCCAACACATCCTGCTTGTCCCTTACGGCATAACTTTGTTCAAAACGCCGGATCATTTCTTCAATTTTCTTGGCCGCCTTCCGAAGGCCTTCTTCCTGTTCGGGCTTGATGGTTAATGGGTACACCCGATCGGCAATTGAAATTTTAATCTTTAACGCGTTCGACATGAATTTTATTTTATTCGGAAAGATGTGCAATGCATTGATCTATTTCCCGAACAAGCGCATTTATTTTGAGTTTTGTATCACGTTTATATTGGTCGCTGCCAAGCATTGAATTGGCTACTTTAAGGTTCTCAAACTGTTCTTTCCAATCGTCCAATTGTTTTTTCAGTGCTTGGTTTTTGGACGATAGGTTTTGCAAGTCCTGCTCCAATTGAACATTTTTTTGCTTCATTTTTTCATAGCGGTGAAGCAGCTTGCTTATCCTATTTTCCAAAGAGTCAACGATTTCGGAAAGTTGAGTCATTCAAAGACCTTTTCAATACTTATCTTACAAATTTACTATTCGGTTACAAATATGCCAACAGTTTTCGGTATTTTTTTGTAATATTGATTCCCGAGTACAATAAAAAGCATCACTCCCCATTTATTTACTAGTAACGATTTTGAAGATGAAGAAACTTTGGGTTTTCCTTTTGCTATGTCCCCCGTTTGCATTCTCCCAAGACGCCGTCCCGAATGATTACTTTCAAAATCCTTTGGACATTCCATTGTTCTTGTCGGGGAATTTTGGCGAACTGCGGAGCAATCATTTCCACAGTGGCCTGGATATAAAGACACAACAAAAAACCGGACTCCCGGTATTTGCTGCTGCCGATGGCTACGTAAAACGCATCAAAGTATCCCAATACGGCTATGGGAAGGCGCTCTATGTGCAACATGCCAACGGTTACAGTACGGTTTATGCGCATTTGGACCGTTATGCAGGCGACATACAAAAATATGTGAAGGAGAACCAGTACAACAAAGAATCGTACGAAATTGAATTATTTCCCAATTCCGAACTCTTGAAAGTCAAAAAAGGAGACATCATTGCGTATTCAGGAAACAGTGGAAGCAGTGGGGGGCCTCATTTGCATTTTGAGATTAGGGACAATGCCTCCAGGCCTATGAACCCCATGCTCTTTGGAATTGATATCCCAGACGAACGGGTACCATTAATTAATAGTGTATTTGCCTACCCTTCATCCGAAGGAGCGCAGGTAAATGGGTCTGAAAACCCCGTTAAACTTCGCTTGGTCAGGCAGCAAGACGGCTCCTACACTACCGAGAGCATCAAGGCTGTCGGGAAAATAGGTTTTGGAGTTTCCGCCTACGATCAACAAAACGGGGCTACCAACAAGAACGGCACCTACGAAATCAAAACGACCTACAATGGGGAAGAGCGATTTAAAGTGCTGTTCAACAAATTTTCCTTCGATGAGACCCGTTACCTCAATCGCTACATCGATTATGGGTACTTTGAGACCAATAAAAGCCGTGTGCAAAAATTATTCAGGGAAAGCAATAACCCTTTAAGCATTTTTGCGCAGGAAGCAGAACATGGATACATTACCATCGAGGATGGGTTAACCTCCATTTACACGATCGAAGTGAGCGATTTCAAAGGAAACAAAGTAGCCATTACCATTCCCATTGAAGGAAAACAAGAGCCCGTTACCATCCCAAAAAGCATTCAGAAAACCCAAGATTATATTGTTTGCAATCAAGGCACGTCAATCAGTAAAGGGAAATTTCAAATTTACATACCTTCAGAAAGCCTATACGAGGATACCTACCTCCATATTGAAGCCAAGGGTGATACCCTCGATTTTCACGAGGATGTAATCCCCATCCACAGCAGCATCACCCTAACTGTTGATGCATCCAACTACGAAAAGAATGATCTTGAGAAATTGTTCATCGGTCGGTTGAACTACAAAGGAGTCCCCTATTACAATACCACCCAGCGTGACGGCTCCAAACTTTCGGCCAGGATCCGAACTTTCGGCTCTTATTGCATCGCGATGGACACCGTGGCCCCTACCATTACCCCCCTGAATTTTGCCGATGGCAAATGGATCAGCAAAAATAAAACCTTAGAGCTTAAAATCGAAGATGTGGAAAGTGGGGTTAGTTCCTACAGGGCAACCCTGAATGGCAAATTCATTTTGACGGAATACGATTATAAAAAAGACCTACTCGTATATGATTTTGACGATAACGTCGTTGATGATACTGAAAACAATTTAAAAGTCATTGTTGTAGATAATGTGGGAAATAGTACTACATTTGAAGCAACATTTTTTCGGAAACCCTTATAATTTGCACTTTTGAAAACGATACAGCTACCGTTCCTGCTTCTATTTGGCTTGTTAAGTTCTTGTATTTTTGCTCAAACCGCTACCCTTCGCGGAATCATTTTTGACGAACAGGATAACGTGGTACCTGGAGCTACCGTTTCGTATGATGACAAAGGTACCCTCTCCGACGACAATGGAGTCTACGTTCTTGAAATACCCGCCAATAGGGAAGTTGTAGTCACTTTTTCCTATTTGGGCCTTAAAGATGTGGTCTTGAAAGTAACGCTGGGCCCTAATGAAGACTACGAGGTAAATCCCCAGATGAAAACCGATATTGAAACCATCGGGGTGGTCATTGATGTTAAAAGGCGAAAACGTATTGAGGGCATACAAACGATCTCTCCTGAACTAGCCCGGAAATTGGTTGGTGTCAATGCAGGGGTTGAAAACGTTTTGACATCATTACCGGGCGTTAGCAGTTATGATGAATTGAGTACCCAATACGTAGTGCGTGGCGGAAATTATGATGAAAATCTGGTCTATGTCAATGAAATAGAAGTATACCGCCCTTTTTTGATCCGTAGCGGCCAACAAGAAGGGTTGAGTTTTGTGAATAGCGACCTCACTTCCAGTGTCGATTTTTCTGCGGGTGGATTTCAGGCAAAATATGGCGACAAACTTTCCTCTGTTTTGGACATTACCTACCGAAGGCCTACTGGCTTTGAAGCTTCTGGTGATTTTAGTCTCTTGGGCGCCAGTGTCTCTGTAGGAGGAAAGTCCAGGACAGGGCGTTTAACGGGCATTGTTGGATTGCGTTACCGCGACAACAGCTTAGTGGTGAAAGCTAAGGAAACCGAAACCAATTTCCGTCCCCGTTTTGCGGATGCACAAACCTATCTTAACTATAAAGTGAGTAATAAATTTGAGTTGGGTTTTCTGGGCAACCTCTCCATTAATGATTATGAATACCAGCCGCTTACACGCCAGACCAATTTTGGTACTTTGGCCGATCCAAGAGCTTTGTTGGTTTTTTACGAAGGACAGGAGGACGATCGTTACAATACCTACTTTGGTGCTTTAAAAGGCACGTATGCGGTTTCAAGCAATTATACTGCAAAATTTATAGGTTCCATTTACCAAACTACCGAACAGGAATATTTTGACATTTTGGCCCAATACCGTTTGGGCGAAGTTAATACCAATATAGGCGATCAGGACTTGGGGGAGGTGGAATTTTCGGAAGGCATCGGGAGTCAGTTAACCCACGCCCGCAACGATTTGGACGCACTTATCATCAATTTTGAGCACAAAGGAGATCTCGACTTAGGGAAAAGTCAGTTAGAATATGGATTAAAATATACCCGAGAGGACATCCGCGATCGAGTTCAGGAATATGAAATCATTGATTCTGCCGGATTCTCCATACGCCCTCCCTTGGAAGACTTTGCTAACGACCAACCTTATGAGGCCTACGATTCCCCCATTGTACCCTTCAATTCCATTCGTGCCACCAACGATGTTCAAATCAATCGAATTTCGGGCTATGCCCAATGGAGTAAACGTGTGAATCTTAAAGAGCGTAGTGACCTGTACCTGAACTTTGGTGTCCGAGCACATAACTGGAATGTTAGTGGTGATGGAATCACTTCGGTTTCACAAACCGTTGTTAGCCCTAGGGCACAGGTAACCTTGAAACCCAATTGGGATATGGATATGCTCTTTAGGCTTTCGGGTGGTTTCTACCATCAACCCCCATTTTATAGGGAACTCCGCGATTCAACAGGGGCAGTAAGGCCTTCGGTAATGGCACAGCAATCCATCCACATCGTATTGGGCAACGACTACAGCTTTAAGCTTTGGGAGCGACCCTTTACGCTCAATTCAGAGCTTTATTATAAAAGACTAACCGATGTGAACCCTTATACCCTGGAAAATGTCCGTATTCGATACCGGGCCCGTAACAATGCCATTGCCTATGCCTATGGATTGGATGTTCGGCTCGCTGGTGAATTCGTTCCCGGAACCGAAAGCTGGGTGAGCCTTGGCTACCTTAAAACTGAAGAAAATATCGACGACAGGGGCTACATTTTTAGGCCTACGGATCAACGGCTTAAAATAGGCGTACTGTTTCAGGATTATGTAAAAATCATCCCCGATTTAAAAATGTATTTGAATATGGTCTACAATACAGGTCTCCCCGGCGGATCGCCCAGTTATGCAGACCCATATGATTTTCAAACCCGTTTGCGGGATTACAAACGGGCAGACTTGGGAATATCCTACGTGCTGATACACGATAAGAAAAGAAAAGATCATGGATGGCTTAAACCTTTCAAAGAACTTACCATCGGTGCTGAAATTTTCAACATGTTCGATGTGCAAAATTCCATCACCAATACGTTTGTAAGAGATGTCTACACCAAGGTCCAATATGCCATCCCCAACTATTTAAGTCCAAGGGTTTACAATGTTAGATTGACCGCTAAATTTTAATTAGTTACAAATTCCTTTAGTACCGAAACGACATAGTCTACTTCTTCCTTGGTATTGAAACTGGAAAATGAAAAACGAATGGAAGGCTTTTGGGTTTCCCCTTTCAAAAGAAGGGCCTGAAGCACGTGGGACCCTACATTACTCCCACTTTGGCAGGCACTGCCCTGTGAGCATGCAATCCCCTTCAAATCCATCTGAAAAGTTAACATTAATCCTTTTTCGGAAGTTATGGGCAGCCCAATATTTAGAAGTGTATAGCTACTCGCGGAGGAGTTAGCGCAGTTCCCATTGAAAGTCACACCAGGTATTTCCCTAAGTAATTCTTGTTTGAAGTATTCCTTTAGTGACAGAATATACTCTTCCTCATGATTCAAATTTTGAATGGCTATTTTCAATGCCTCTGTCATTCCTGCAATGGCATAAACCGCTTCGGTTCCAGCTCTAAGTCCGCGTTCCTGGCCTCCGCCATGAATTAATGGCTGGATAGGCATATTCTTCCTCACATAAGCAAAACCAATTCCTTTAGGGCCATGAAATTTATGGGCCGCCCCAACAGCAAAGTCTATGGGGATTTCAGAAAAATCCAAAGGATAATGTCCAACCGACTGTACGGTATCGCTATGAAAAAAGGCCCCATATTTCTTACACAGTTTGGCCGTTTCCTTTAAAGGAAGAATAGTCCCAATCTCATTATTGATGTGCATCAAGCTTACCAATGTAGCTTTCGAAGAGTGTTGCAACAACGACTCTAGGTGCCCAAAATCAAGAGTTCCATCCACATTCACCGAAACATACGCCACTTCGATTTCTTTGGTTTGCTGCAAATTTTCTACGGTATGCAGGACTGCATGGTGTTCTATGCGGCTAGTGATGATGCGCTCTACCCCTAAATCGCAAACGCAAGAATTTATGATTAGATTATCGGCCTCAGTACCTCCTGAAGTAAATATAATTTCGGAAGGACTAGCGTTTAAAAGCTTGGCAATATCTTTTCTACAACTTTCAAGTAGAGACTTAGATGATCTTCCATAAGAGTGTGTAGATGAGGGATTTCCATATTCCGTTTTCAGAACATTGGTCATTGTATGAACAACTTCTTTCCGAAGTTCGGTGGTAGCTGCGTTATCAAAATATACCTTCTTCATGACGGCACCCAAAATTTTTACAAAAATACGATTTAATGATTGTAACCGTATCGGAATCGTTTGCAAAAGTGTTACTTTGCAGACAAAATTGGCCTCAATGAATTTATTTCGCGTAGTACTAGTTTGTTCGCTGTTAACTTTGAGCTGCAATGACGGTGATGTAATTGTGACCACATTCGATTTCTCAGATAGCGACTTACAGTTCTGTGGTGGACAAGGCGGTTACCTTTTCTTCAAATTCAACGGTGCCCAAACCGAAAGCCTTTCTCTGCTGCTGGGCACAGAAGATCAATTGTTTCTAACCACAAATACCCGTGAGTTCACTTTAAATGGCACGGCCAACTATGCCAATTATCGAATTTTCAGTGCCGAAGCTACCAGTGGTTATTTCTGTGCGGAAGTTCCTCCTACCAGCCCAGATGTCTTATCAGAATACCAAGCAAATTCGGGAACCGCCCAGTTGGTTACTACGGCAACATTTGATGATAGCGATGGCGTTTTGGCAGCTGAAGAAGGAACGGACGATACAGATGGGGATGGTCTTTTGGACTATTACGATATTGATGACGATGGGGACAACGTCCCCACCGCTCTGGAACTCGACACCGAAAATGCCGATGGTGATAATGATCCACTGACCAATCCCAAAGATACCGATGGGGACCTGATCCCTGATTATTTGGACCCTGACGACGATAACGATGGTATCCTTACGCGTTACGAAGATGCAAATGGCGATCTGGACCCTACCAATGATATCACCGATGGTAATGGCATCCCAGATTATCTGAATTCAAATGTGTCCAATGAACATGTTGTAAACTTATATAGGGAGCATACCTATACCTTATCAAGTGATGTTACGATTCAATTAATGAATGTTTTATTCTCTAACGGAGACGAGCAAATTACTCGGGAAACGCTTGGCATGGGTACTATAGAGAATATTGCAACCGGAACCGTAACGGTAACACCAAACTTAAACTAACCTTTCGCTTGGAAAATACGCACTTCCAAAGCTCCTTGCCCATACTTCTGGTAATTGGCATCGTAATAATCCAAGTGATCGTATTTTCGGAGCATAAATTCTAGTTCTGCTCTTAGAACACCGTCACCAACTCCGTGGATGAACACAATTTTCTGGATTTTTTTTTGAATGGCGAATTCCAACTTGTGGCGGGCAGTATCCAATTGTAATGACAACATGTCGTATGCAGACATTCCTTTCTCGTTGGGTATTAATTGATGAATGTGCAAATCGACTTCCATAGCAGGCTCATTGCGCTTTTTTGGCTTTACCCTAGCAGAATTCCTTGTCTTTTCCTCTTCCTTATGAAGGTAAGTAGTTTGAGAAACGTCAAGGTTTCGCAACGCTTTTGAATCTTCTAAAATCAAATCATCAGGCGCATAAACCAATTCAAAGCCATCTTGGGTTTGCACGGTCACTTCATTTGCGGTTGTCATGACAACAACCCCGAATATTTCTTCATCCAAAACCGAAACCCTATCTCCTGTGGAAAATGTCTTCATGGTATTTAGTTATTGACTGCACGTAATCATTGTTAAATTTAATTGATGAAATAGGAAAATACTTACTAAAATTGCCCTAAATTCAAAAAAAATTATATTTTTACAAAGTGTAACTGAGTCATTTGCCCCCTATTAGACTCTAATATTAACATAAAAAGTATGAAAAACCTACTACTCCCTTCAGCTATGCTCCTACTGGCGTTGCCCATGTTTTCGCAGCTGTACGTAACACCCAACACCACTACTTCAACAGATTCGTATGTGTATGTGAATGATCAAGTGCTTTTTGTTGAGCAAGATGTCAATATGGTTCAGAACACATACAATGCTGCAACTACTGCAAGTTTGTATTTGCGTAATGGAGCACAATTGATACAAGGTACTACTGGATCTGCCAACAATGGTACTGGGCTACTTTCTGTCTATCAAACCATCGACACCACCAGTGCTTTTCACTATACCTTTTGGAATCCTCCTGTAGGACTGCCTTCTGGTGGAGCTGGAAATACCAATGCCGGGATTAGCCGTTATTACGATTGTGATACGTGTGGAGACCAAACCACTTCAGCTACCCTAGTAAGTACAACAACAGGCTATAACGGTAACTCAATAACCAATCCAATGACGGTTTCTACCCGTTGGATTTACAAAAAATTATCTTCTCCAGACAATGATGCAGAAGCCAACTGGGTTCGCATCAATGGAACGGATGCCGTGCCAGCTGGATATGGAATGATTATGAAAGGGGTAAGTGATCCTGGTTCGCTAGGCACCTATGTCCTTAATGTTGATTTCGATCTCCGTGGAAGACCCAATAATGGTACCATATCTGTTCCAGTGAATACGGGATCTGTGCAGCGTGTTTTGGTAGGGAACCCCTACCCTTCTGCCATTGACCTTAAAACATTTTGGACGGATAATCCTAATGTAACCGAGATTCGCTTTTGGGACGAGCCCAAAGATAGTGAGTTCAGTCATTATTATGTAGACAAATCAGGAGGCTGGGGAACTTGGGTTCCCGGCAGCGCTGGAGACACTCAAGGTATTTACTCGCCGCCAACTTTTGCCAATTATGATGCTTCAGGAATAGGTGGAGCTGCTGGAACTGGTGCCGGTGCAGACTACCCACGCAGGTACTCCCCAATTGCCCAGGGATTTGAGGTGCGTACAGATGGTTCGCTTGCTTCGGTACAATTCAACAACGGCCAACGGGTATATGTAAAACAAGATGGGGTCAATTCTACTTTTCGTGGACTCATGGATGAGAATGGAGAAACTGAAGCGAATAACCCTTCAGGTTCTTCCGATCCAAGTGGCTCCGGAAATCCTCCTCCTTATGAAATTGCCTCGCAATTGATGCGCATCAATTTTGTTATGGACGAAACCTATACACGCCAACTAATACTTGGTTTTAGTGAAGATGCTACTGATGGGTTTGATCGTGGATATGACGCCCGTAGTCCTATGGATGCTAAAGGAGCTGAAGCCTTTTTCCCAATCCGAAATCTAGAAAATGATTTAACACAGCCTTATGTTATTAACTTTGTTCGTTTCCAAATGGGCAAAAAAATACCATTAAGCTTTACTTTGAACCACCAAACTTCAATCTTGGTGAAAGTAAAAGAAACCTATAATTTCCCTGCAGGGATTAAGGCTTATTTACGAGATGATCTCAACAATACCACCCAACAAATTTCCGATGGATCTGAAGTGAATCTCCTTCTGAATACTGGTGATTACGATGACCGTTTCTATATTATATTTATTAAGCCAGGTGATGATTCAGATATTAAATCATCCAAAGAAGTAATCACCAATGTTGACTTTTTCCAGAACAATCCAGCCAGGCAATTGGAAGTTTCCAACCCAGAAGGTTATGATGTGAAATTGGTCAATATTTTCGATATGTCAGGAAAGCTTGTTTACAGTGAAAAAAATGCAGGAAACAGCACACGGCTTACATTTCCAACAAACAATTTCAGTGATGGTGTGTATTTAGTAAAGCTCACAACGAATGATAATGTGGTGATTGATTATAAAATGAATGTTTTCAATAAGTAAATGTTCGTTAATTTTAGATATCGAAGGCCGGAAAGTAGTTTCCGGCCTTTTTTTATAAAAACATGCTATATGATTTCATTGAATTTGAGTAATTTCTAGGTAAAATTTCATTTTTTTGATTACATTTAAAATCTATTAACTAACTAATCTTTATTACTATGGAAAATCAACCCAAACCAAAAAATTACTTAGTCGAGTCCATTTTGGTGACTATATTTTGTTGTCTCGTTTTTGGAATTATCGGAATTGTAAACGCCTCTAAAGTAAATTCAGAATATGCTGCAGGAAATTATGAAGGCGCGTTGAAAGCATCACAGGATGCCAAAAAATGGACCATGTGGGGATTCATCGTGGGTGCCGCCATTCTTCTAATTTATGTAATCCTTTATTTTGTGATGGGAGTTGCCATCTTGGGCATGGGTGCCGGAATGGGTTCCTAATCTAAAGCCTGTGGTTTCTAACACCAAGAAACGAACCTTAATAATAATATTGCTGGCAGTTTTGTCAGCAATTTATTTTTTATACAACCCGGAAACAAGTGGCTTTCCGGGCTGTCCCTTACATGCCCTTACGGGCATCTACTGCCCTGGTTGCGGAAGCCAGCGTGCCTTTCATAGTTTGCTGCATTTTGACCTTTTAAAAACGGCAGATTATAACATACTTTTTATCCCGGCATTGTTTGTTGTAATCTACAATGAAGGGATCCGCGCCTACAATTACTTTGGAAAAAAGAATTTACAAAATTATGTCTACCACCCAAGTTTTCCCAAGGCAGTTCTCATTACTGTGATCATTTTTTGGATCCTACGGAATATTCCCATCCAGCCATTCAGTTGGCTGGCCCCCTAACAATTACTCAAATTCCTTTAGGGTCTTGATGATGATGGAAATACAATCCCTAAGCTGTGTTTCTGTCATCACCAAAGGTGGAGCAAAACGAATGATGTTCCCGTGGGTGGGTTTTGCCAAGAGACCATGATCCCGGAGTCGTAGGCAAATATTCCAGGCGGTATCCCCATCTTCGGAATCATCAATAACTATCGCATTCAGAAGTCCTTTACCTCTTACTTTTTGAACAATGATACTGTGTTCGATGTATTTATTAAGTTCATCACGGAAAATGTGCCCCAAGCGATCTGCATTTTCAGCAAGATGTTCATCCCTAACCACTTCCAAAGCAGCCATAGCGACTGCAGCAGCTAGAGGATTTCCGCCAAAGGTAGAACCATGGGATCCCGGCGTAATGACATTCATGATAGGACTATCGGCCAATACCGCAGAAACGGGATACACCCCTCCGCTTAACGCTTTCCCAAGAACAAGAACATCGGGCTTAACTTCTTCATGATCTACGGCCAATAATTTTCCTGTACGTGCAATTCCGGTTTGTACTTCGTCAGCAATAAAAAGCACATTGTATTGTTCGCACAATGCCTTCGCCTTTCTCAGGTAGCCATCCGAAGGAACGTAAACACCGGCTTCCCCTTGTATGGGTTCCACCAAAAAGCCAGCAACATTAGCATGTTCCTTCAAGGCGTGTTCCAAAGCTTCTAAATCGTCATAGGCTACTTTGATGAACCCCTGAGTATAGGGGCCAAAATTCTTTCGGGCCACAGGGTCGTTGGAAAAGGATATAATGGTTGTGGTTCGCCCATGAAAATTATTGGAACACACAATAATTTCAGCTTGGTTTTCGGGAATTTTCTTTTCAACGTAAGCCCAACGCCTGCAAATTTTGATGGCAGTTTCCACTGCTTCTGCCCCGGTGTTCATGGGCAATAGTTTATCAAACCCAAAATAGTTGGCTGCAAATTGCTCATACTTACCTAGCATGTCATTGTAAAATGCCCTGGACGTAAGTGTTAACTTTTGCGCTTGGTTTGCAAGTGCCGAAACAATCTTTGGATGGCAATGTCCTTGGTTTACAGCAGAATAGGCGGATAAAAAATCATAATAACGCTTCCCTTCTACGTCCCACACATAAACACCTTCCCCGCGTTCCAAAACTACGGGCAATGGGTGGTAATTGTGGGCCCCAAATTTGTTTTCCAATGAAATGGCTTCTTGCGACAAGCTTTTTTCTACTACTGACATAATGAAAAATTTAAAAATAAAAGTTTTACCTATTTGCATTGTGGCAAGTAGTTTAATGGCAACAGCAATAACTGCTTGCAAAGACAATCAACCCAAAGAAAAATCGGTCGTGGACCAAATGGTGGAACAATCCAAAGCAAAAGAAATGGAACATAAAAATGTAAATGAAGCA
>DJVA01000075.1 GCA_002440705.1 Flavobacteriaceae bacterium UBA6268
CCATTTTCATGGCACTGGTAATTTGCATGGTCGAGCCCACCGAAGCGATTCTATTTCGTATTTCCTTTAAGTTAGCCATATGCGCTTAAGGGTTTTTTACTGGTTTATCCTCAATAATTCGAGAGGGAATTAATACCGTGACACCAAATCTTTTGCAACCGAAGTCAGTACGTCGATTACTTCATCCGTCAGCTTGCCGGCTTTCAAATCATCCAGGGTCCCTCGATGTTTTGCGTTCAGCAAATCGATATAATCCCGTTCAAATTCCTTCACTTTTTCTACAGGAACGTTACGAAGCAAGTTCTTGGATCCAGCATAAATGATGGCAATTTGGTTTTCAACAGTATAGGGGTCGTTTTGCGCTTGTTTCAAAATTTCTACGTTGCGCTTTCCTTTTTCAATCACGTTCATGGTCGCTGCGTCCAAATCGGATCCAAACTTGGCAAAGGCTTCCAGTTCACGGAACTGTGCTTGGTCCAATTTCAAGGTCCCTGCTACTTTTTTCATGGATTTAATCTGTGCCGATCCTCCCACTCGCGATACCGAAATCCCCACGTTAATTGCAGGACGTACCCCAGAGTTGAACAAGTCGCTCTCCAAGAAAATCTGGCCATCCGTAATGGAGATTACGTTTGTAGGGATATAGGCCGAAACGTCTCCTGCTTGTGTTTCAATGATGGGAAGTGCCGTTAAGGATCCTCCTCCTTTCACCATCCCTTTCAAGGATTCGGGCAAATCGTTCATTTTTGAAGCAATGGAATCATCGTTAATTACTTTTGCAGCACGCTCCAATAAACGGGAGTGCAAGTAAAATACATCCCCAGGATACGCTTCAC
The DNA here is from genome assembly GCA_002440705.1 of Flavobacteriaceae bacterium UBA6268. Taxonomy (GTDB): domain Bacteria; phylum Bacteroidota; class Bacteroidia; order Flavobacteriales; family Flavobacteriaceae; genus DJVA01. The sequence continues at coordinate 837 of DJVA01000075.1, forward strand.
GCCCGGGAGGACGACGAAGCAACAAGGATACTTCACGGTAGGCAACAGCTTGTTTCGACAAATCATCATAGACAATCAGTGCTGGACGGCCTGTATCGCGGAAGTATTCCCCGATAGCCGCTCCTGCAAAAGGAGCGTATACCTGCATTGGTGCAGGGTCGGAAGCATTGGCCGCTACAATCGTAGTATAGGTCAACGCCCCTTTTTCTTCAAGGATGCGTGCAATGTTTGCAACGGTAGACGCTTTCTGTCCCACAGCAACATAGATACAATACACAGGTTGTCCGGCATCATAAAATTCTTTTTGGTTCAGGATGGTATCAATACAAACGGTGGTTTTACCCGTTTGGCGGTCACCGATTACCAACTCCCTTTGCCCACGCCCGATTGGGATCATGGCATCTACCGATTTGATTCCCGTTTGAAGTGGCTCGTTCACCGGTTGACGGAAAATAACTCCTGGGGCTTTACGCTCCAGTGGCATCTCGTAAGTAGTCCCTTCAATGGGGCCTTTACCGTCTATAGGTTGCCCCAAAGTGTTTACAACACGACCAACAATTCCTTCCCCTACGTTGATGGAAGCAATACGTTGGGTACGTTTTACAGTGGCCCCTTCCTCAATTTCTTTAGAAGGTCCCAACAATACAACTCCTACGTTATCTTCTTCCAAGTTCAGAACGATTCCTTCCAAACCGTTTTCAAATTCTACCAATTCGCCATATTGCGCATTGGAAAGTCCGTATACCCGTGCAATACCGTCTCCAACGGTCAATACGGTTCCTACTTCGTCCAATGAAGCGGTAGCTTCAAAACCTGAAAGTTGTTTTTTTAAGATTGCTGATACTTCAGCGGGTTTTACTTCTGCCATTTCTTAAGGTATCTATAACTGGCCTTGGGCCAATGGTTTTATAAACTTTTACTGAATTCTCTTTTTAAATTTCCTAGTTGGTTGGCAATACTGGCATTGTATTGCATATCGCCCACTCGAAGAATGAACCCTCCAATAATGGTTTGGTCCACTTCGTTTTCTAGGGTAACTTTTTTGCTGCCCGTTAGCGATTCCACCTTTGCGAGGACCTGTTTTTCCAAATCGCCAGACAAGGGAACTGCCGTAATCACTTTTGCCACTTTAACCCCTTGGGCTTCATTGTACAAATGAATGAAACTATCCGCAACCTGTCCCAAAATATTGGCTCTTTGATTTTGTGAAAGCAATCCGATAAGCGATTTGGTCCCCTCGGATTGTCCTTGGAACACTTCCATCAAAATCGCTTTTTTATCTTCTGCTTTGATGATGGGGCTCTTTAGTACAGTACGCAATTCCTTACTTTCCTGGAGTGTGCTTTTTACCGTTTGCATATCATCAAACAATGCTTTTACAGAAGCGGTTTCCCCTGCGTTCTGCAAAACGGCATTGGCATATCGTATGGCTGCTCTAGTTCCGCTCATTCGTCTGCTATTTTAAGGTTGCACCATCCAACAAATCGGCCACCAATTTCAATTGTTTATCCTTGTCGGAAAGTTCACTTTTAACTACCTTTTCGGCAATGTCTACCGATAAAGAAGCTACCTGGGCTTTTAATTCAGCTATGGCGGCTTTTTTCTCGGTTTCGATAGCAGCTTGAGCACTTGAAATCATTTTTTCGGCTTTTGCCTTAGCCTCTTCTTCAGCATCCGCAATCATTTGGGACTTCATCTCGCGGGCTTCCTTAAGCATGGTTTCCCTTTCTGCACGGGCTTCTTTCAAAATGCGTTCGTTATCTGCTGTAAGGTTTTCCATTTCCCTTTTAGCCGCTTCTGCGGCTGCGAGGGCATCCTTTATGGATTGCTCACGGGTGTTTACCGAATTCAAAATGGGTTTCCATGCAAACTTTCGCAATAGGAAAAGTAACACCAAGAAGGACAGGGTGGTCCAAAAAATCAATCCAATTTCGGGAGTAACTAAATCCATAGTTTGTTTATTTCAGTTTAATTTTTAAATAAAAACAGGCCGTGCGGCCAACCGCCGCACAGCTTGTTTGTAAACTTATGCGCTCATTGCCAAGAAAGATACAACCACTGCGAAAAGTGCAATCGCCTCGATGAAGGCAATCAATACAATCGCAGAACCTTGTAGTTTTCCTTGCAATTCGGGCTGACGTGCCATGGCTTCCATAGCAGCTCCCCCGATTTTACCTACGCCAATACCACCGCCAATGGCAGCTAGACCAGCACCAATGGCTGCAAAAGCTCCGTAACTCATAGCGGCTTCTTGTAACAATGCTAAACTCATAGTTCTCGTATTTAAAAATTAATTAATGTTCTTCTTCTAGGGCCTGTCCAAAATACAAGGCCGAAAGCATGGTAAATATGTATGCCTGAATGGCCACGACCAGTACTTCAATAACGCTGATAAATACAGCAAAGGGAACCGAAACCGTTCCGGCCCATGCGGTCTTCAACACAAAAATCAGCGAAATCAAACTCAGCACCACAACGTGTCCGGCAGTAATGTTTGCGAACAAACGAATCATCAATGCAATTGGCTTAATGAACATCCCCATGAGTTCAATCGGTGCCAAGAAAAGTTTCATCGGTACTGGAAGTCCTGGCATCCAAACCATGTGCTTCCAATAACTTTTTTTACTGCTGAACCAGGTAATCAACAACGTGATGAGCGCCAAGGTCCCTGTAAAAGCAATGTTTCCGCTAAGGTTCGCACTAAACGGGAAAAAAGGAATCAGTCCAAAAATATTGTTCAGCCAAATAAAGAAAAAGAGGGTCAACAAAAAGGGCATGTACCTTTTATAATGATGCTCCCCGATATTTGGAATGGCAATCTCGTCCCTCACAAATACAATAACAGGCTCTACAAAACGACCAAACCCACTGGGCATGTGGTTTTGGGATTTTTTATAGGAACGTGCTGCCGTACTAAATAGCAAAAGCATGACCACCAAAGAAAGGAGCATCGAAAACACGTTTTTCGTAATGGAAAAATCCAGAGGACGATGCGCATTGGTTGGGTGATGCTCATGATCTAGGGACACACTCGAAGCTCCCGCTTCCAGTTGGTAAATCTTTTCATGCAGGTTCACGAATTTCATCCCGTTTTTTTCAACCACAACCTCTCCGTCGTTATCGTGATGAAATTCACTCGACATGAAGGTTACCAATCCATTATCGGTCCAAAGGATTACCGGAAGTGCAATCGAAAAATCACCGGCCACATGAAAACCATGGCTGTCCTTAATGTGGTGGAAAATGAGTTCGGAAGCTTCAAACTCTTCTTCTTTAATGGATTCCTTGCTTTCTGCGTCGGGAGAAGCATATGCTGCGAAAGCTACCCATAAAAAAAATACTCCCGAAAGGAGGCTTTTTAAAAGGTTAAATGTAGTCGTTTTCAATGTCGTGCGTTTGCGTTCCTGAAATTCGGTGCAAATGTACTAATAGTAAATGAATTGACAAACCCAAAAACTACTTTGTTTGGGCGTTCTGAAAAAATTTATTGAGGCTAAAGATTTCGAAAGCCAGAAACAAAAAATAGGGAATAAAAAAGTTGATGGTTTCGGTTTTAGGATGTTCCGATTTGCCTGTAAACAATGGAAGTAGGAATATGATGGCCAAAACCATTTTCAGTACGGTCAACATCAAAAATGATTGGTAGGTTTTCCCAGGATTTTTATAAAATTGGCGTCTTACCAAAAAAAACACCAACAAGGCTACCGTGGAATTGAACAAATAGACACCCCATAGCGGCAGGTAGAGGGTAATTCCTTCGGCAAAATTTCGGAAAACATAAATATGGACCCCAAACAAAATCACACTGAAGGCAAGCCATTTTATCAAGAATTCTAAGGTTTCTTTCTTCATGGGTTGCGATCTTCTTTTTTAGAATCGTCCTTCACTTGTTTTATGACCAAATAGGTAGACAACGCTACGGCAAAAAGACTTCCAAATATGGTATAAAGTGAGTATTTGTTTGGAAATCGTTCGTCCAGTTTGATTCCTCCGTAACTACCTAGGAGTATTACGGCTATCATCTGGAAGGCAATCCCCGAATACTTGGCGTAATTGTCAATTCGTTTGTTCGGCCTTGGTTTTTTGGAGTCTTTGGGAACGGTCAAAAAGATGATTTTTGGATTTTAGTGCTTCCGTTTTGGAGGCTTCGGTCATGGTCAATTCGGGGACGGATTTTATTTTGCTCCCCTGCATACTGCACGTGGCGTTGAAGACCGCACCGGGCTCGACAGCCAATTTGCCGGCCACTACTTCTCCTTCAATATGTGCGGAGGATTTGAGGCTAAGTGTTCCCGTTACATTGAGGTTTCCTTCAAAACGTCCTTCGATATCGGCATCTTCACAAACCAGCTTTCCCTTAATGACCCCTGTTTTTCCCAAAACAACTTTGGATGGTTTGCTGATACTTCCCTCCACGGTTCCGTCTATTCTGAAAAACCCAGTGGAAACGATGTCCCCCTGTAGATGGGTTCCTTCGTTGATTCTGTTTTGACTTACTGATGGCTCCATAATTTTCCTGTCTTTTTTTTCTGAAAACATAGGTTTATTATTTTTGGGGATTGCTGTTTTCTTCTTCGGTTTTTTGGCTGTTTTGGTAGTCTCCCAGATTTTTGTGGATTTGAATAATTTTATAGTTAGGGGTAGCGATTTCAAAAAACGGACGCTTGATCTTGTATTTTTTGTTTTCCTTCAACACTTCGGCAAAACCACGCCCTCCCAGTTGGGTATTCAACCCGTGAATGATCACAAAATAGCTGTTGGGATCGTAGTAATCCAAAGAAATCGACATATTGGTATAGTGGTATTCATCTATGGCCTTTTCCAATTTTTCCTTCAAAGCCTGAGCGGCTTCCAATTCCTCTTTGCCAAACGGATAAACAACCTTCCAGCTATCGCTTTCGGTTACAAAGTCTTTTTTTGCCAAGACAGGAATCACCGTACTGTAAATTTCCTGTGCATCCTTGCCCTCTGGTGCTTGCGGATAGTTAAGCGCCACAAAATTGACCGCCTTTTTATACGCTTCAAAGCCATCCCTTCGGCCTAGAGCGGTTGCTTTCAACATCTCCAGTTTGGGCACAATATCATTGCCCGTATAAATGTTGATGTAGTCCTCACAAGTAGCAATGACCTCATCGTATTGGGATCCTTCAAATTCCTTGTACAACGCTTTGTATTTAAATTCGGGGCTCGATTCGTCCGTAGCCAACTGGGTATTTGGATTGCGCAAAATTTCAGCATAGCGCGAATCGGGATGGTTGTTCAATATGTCGTTTTTCCATTTTTCCGCTTCAGTGAGGTCTCCCAATAAATCGTAAATTTTGTAGAGGTTGTACTTGGAAGGAAGCACCAAACGCTCTTCTGGTTGAAAACTCAATAGTTTTTCCAAGCGATTGGTCGCCAATCCGTATTCACGGAACTTTTCCTTGTAAATAAGACCCAACTGATAATACGCAAAATTACGTTCCCCCCTAATACTGTCTATGACCGAAGCCTCTTTTGGGATTTTGGAGATGTAACTTTGTGGATCGTACAACTCACTAAGGTCCAATTGTTCCAATTCGTTCTCTACCTTGGTTATGGCGTCATCTCCCATGGCTTTTCGTTTTCTGGAAAAACGCCAGTTGTCTTCAAGCTTTCGGTTTCCCCAGATTTTCTGGAATTCCTGCTTTCCGTAGGCAACCGTGGTACTATTGTAAAAATAAAATGTTCCTCCTTCCGATTCTGTGCGGTTATTGCCCGCATTCTTTTTATAGAATTCCTTGTTGGCAACGCGCTCTTCTTCCTTGACTTTAGCAATGGAATCTTCTTCGGCTTTTTGTTTCAATCGTGAAGTATATTCAGAAAAATACGCCAACTGTTCTGTTTCGCTCATGAGCGCCAATCGCAAAATGGAGTCGTTGCGGGTAGCTATGTCTTCGTATTTGATGACATCGGCTAAATTGTCCAGTTTTTTCTTCATGCGTCTCCAGGGCCGGGATTTCTCTTCAAGGAAGGTTAGGGTACTGTCATAGTATTTACCCGCGGTTTTGTACTCGGCCTTATCAAAATAAATTTCGGCAAGTGTGGAGTAATTTACCGATTGCATGATATTGTCGTCTTTAAAGTTTTTGATGGATTTGTTGTAAAAAATTACCGCGGTGTCAATATTTTCCGTGTTGCGATAATATTCCCCAATTTGGTTGTAAATCCGATCCAGGAAAGGCCTGTTTTCACGGTTTTCCTCCATGTCCATCAAATGCTCTAAGAAGGCCAATTTATCTCCTTTTTCGTAATCAAAATTCCTAGCCTGCTCAATATAAGCATTGATCATGTAGGTTCTAGGCGATTTTCGGTTAAGGTCAATCACTTCCTGAAAGGCCAGATTGGCACTATCTTTTTCACCCAAACGATTGTAGATTTGCCCTTTAATGTAGGAATAACGTCCCTTAAGTTCTTTGTCCCTTACATAGGCTGAGGCCAATTTGATGGCAGGCAGTGCTGCCTCTAACGTATCGAGATTAATGTAAGCCTGCGCTAAAATTGCTGCAGCATCGGCCATATCGTCCTCTTCTAGCCCCTTGGAGTCCATAAGTTTGGACAATTCCTCAATGGCACCATCTTCATTTCCCAAACGGATGTTGGTCTTGGCTTTCCACATCCTTGCTTCATTCACATTATTACTGGTAGGATAGCGGTTCAATATAAAATTGAACGCATCCTGTGCGGGGACAAATCGCTGGTCGTAATACCGTGCTTTTCCCAACAGCATATAGGCTTCGTCAATTTGTGGATTGTGTTCCTTACCATCAATGTAGATGGCGTGACGCTGTATGGCTTTGGCAGCTTTCTCTTCAGCCCTACTGAAGTTAGTGTTCCCCTTAGCCCCGGGTGTAGCTAGGTCCTCTAGCACCTGAAATCGTTCTACCGGAAGAACCTCCCAGTAATTATCGCGATAAGTAACAGACAATTCCTGCTTGCCAGTGGTAAGCGCCAAATTGCCATTGTAAAGTGCATTGTATTCTGCTGTTACAGCATGATAATTGCGGGAAAGGAAGGTATTTTTCTTTCTGGAACAGGCCACCAAGAGGGCCACGGTTAGTAAGAAAACGGTAATATTACGTATACGCTTCAAAATGGTTTTTGTTTGTATAGTACAGTAACTCAAATCCTTTGTTTTTAGTATCTAAAGATAGCGAAAGGAGGGTAAAAATACGCTTCTTTTTTGGAACTGGTGGTATTTGGCAAAAAAATTAGCTTTGTTGCCACTTTTTGCGTCGATAAACACCATTTTTGATTTGTATTTTTGTCAAAAGTATTGCCATGAGTCATTTTTATCCACTCAAAATTTTGGAAGTTCGGCAAGAGACACCCCACTCGGTCTCCATTGTCTTTGAAATTCCAGAATCCCTAAAGGATGCATTCCGTTTTAAGGCAGGACAATACCTTACCATCAAACATTCCCTCAATGGACAAGAAATTCGAAGGTCCTATTCACTATGTTCTGCTCCCAATTCGGGAGAATGGCGTATTGCAATAAAAAAAGTAGATGGTGGTGGGTTTTCTAGCCTTGCCAACACCCAACTCCAAAAAGGAGATGTATTGGAAGTTATGCCTCCACAAGGACATTTCTTGCTACAAACCGATTCCAAGTCCCGCAATCATTACCTTGCCATGGCAGCAGGAAGTGGCATTACCCCAATCATGGCCATGATTAAAGCCGTTTTAACGGAAGAAGCGCAATCTACCTTTACCCTCTTCTACGGCAATCAATCCAGAGTAGAAACCATGTTTTTGGAAACGCTAAAATCACTTGAGGCCCAATACCCAGAAAGGTTTTCGGCTCAGTACTTTTTCAGTCAAGAAAGTGTGGAAGACTCTTATTTTGGGAGGATTGAAAGGTCTACACTGCTTTATCTGCTGAAACACCCCTATAAAAATGTAGCATTCGATGCGTATTACCTTTGTGGTCCAGAGGAAATGATAGCTGCGCTGAAATTTATTCTTTTGGAGCGTGGCGCAAAAGAATCCACAATTCATTTTGAACTTTTTACCTCAAAAGAAACGGGTTCCCTTTCTGAAAACCATACGGGCAAAACCCTATTGACCGTTACCTTGGATAATGATACCGAAACCTTTGCCATGCCCAAAGGGAAAAGTGTTTTGGAAGCTGTTTTGGAACATGGCTTGGATGCCCCATACAGCTGCCAAGGAGGCATTTGTAGTAGCTGTATGGCGAAACTTAAAGTAGGGAAAGTGGAAATGCTTAAAAATCAAATCCTCACAGATTCCGAACTGGAACAGGGCTACATCTTAACATGCCAGTCGCACCCCACTACCCCAAGTATTTCAGTAGACTATGACGACCTTTAAACCAATTGGCGAATTCTTTCAACTATGGTCATGGGGGCAATGGTTTGGATTGCATTTTCATATCCCTGAGGGCATTTGTTGCCATAGACGGAAGTAGGGATTAAAGGATATTTAGCCCTGTCGGATAACAACTGATTTTCCATGGGTTGATGGAATGGAATGAACCCAGCGAATGGATGTGTAATTCCCCAAAGCGTTAAAACCGGTATGCCAAACATAGCGGCCAAATGTCCATTGGCACTGTCCATGGAGACCATAAGGTCTAAGTTGGAGATAAGGGATAGTTCTTCTTCCAATGAAAAAAAAGTAGCACTATTGCTCACTGTTTTTAGTCCTTTGGATAGTGTTTCCAATTTTTGATGTTCTGCTTCACCTCCCCCGAAAAGGACGATTTGATATTCCCCGGAAGCCTCCAACAAATCTAGGGTTTCCCGCATCTGTTCCAGAGGGTATATTTTTCCTGCAAAAGCTGCAAAAGGCGCTATACCAATCAATTTTTTTGGCGCATTGCCAATAAATTCCAACACTTTGGAAGGCATGGCGCTCTTTTGAAGATAAAGCGGGGGGGCAATCTTTAAGTCAAACCCAAGTTCCCGAAATACATCTGCGTAGCGTTCGTGGGTAGTTTTTAGGGGTGAGATGGGATTCCCTTGTGCGTTGACCAGCAACTTCTTTTCAGTCCTTCCCTTGTTGATCGAGGCCCAACTGATTCCGGAAAATTTCAAAAAAGTCCGCACTACTTTGGTACGCAAGACATTATGCAGATCGGCTATGGCATCAGGCTGAAGGGTTTTAATTTCCTTTGCCAATTTCCTCAATCTCCAAAACCCTTTATGGGTATCTTCTAATTCGGCTGCCCAAAACGAAACATTGTGGAGTTGGTCGAATAGTGGTTTGAAAAAAGGGCGCGAAACTATGGTAAGTTTCACTTCAGGAAACTTTTTTTGAAGCGATAAAAGCACTGGAATGGTCATGGCAACGTCGCCCAGGGCAGAGAGCCGTAAGACTACTATGTGCTTAGGAACCTTCAAGTCCTTTATTTCTGGGTTCTCAAGACGGGGTTCAATTCGTCGTCATTGTACATTTTCATCTGTTTGTAGACCTTCATGTATTTTCTTCCATGGGCTATATCGTCTAACAATTGCTGGATGGCGGTACTTAAATCCACTTGCTGTTCCAAAAGCACTTCGAGTTTTTTTTGACACGCCTGCCGGTGAGCTCCGGATGCATCCGCCCTAGTAGCTTCGTCACGCATGTGATAGACTTTAAGAGCCAAAATCGAAAGACGGTCTACCCCCCAAGCTGGGCTTTCGGTATTGATGGTGGCATTGGGAAGGGTTTCTACATGGGAAAATTGCTTCAAAAAATAGCTATCAATGTATTCCACCGTATCGGTACGGTCTTGGTTGGAGGCATCAATTTTCCGTTTCAAGTCCAATGCCCCAACTGGATCGATATTGGGATCGCGGATGAGGTCCTCGTAATGCCATTGCACCGTATCGATCCAGCATTTGCGGTACAGTAAATGCTCTAAGAGTTGGGTATGGGGATCGTAGGGGTTTTCAAAGGGTTGGTAGGGGTCGTCCAGTACATGGTAGGTGTCGATTACTTCTTCGAATATCCTATGGGCTTTTTCTGCAAAGGGCTGTTTCATCTTCTAGTAATTTGTGCTATTAATCAAACCTATTCCAGGTATTTCAATGCCACAAAAGTAAGGATTTTCAATGGCAATTGATGCAGTTGGCGGAAGCGATTGCTTTCATCTTAAAAAGAGTGAAATAATGGGCATCGCCATAATAAGCCACAGCAACAATTCCTTGAACCACCGTTCTCCTTTTTTTTCTAAATAGCCCGCAATTATTACAGCGGCCGGTATGATGAAAAATAGCCATTCAACGGTGCTTTTCACTTCAGAAAAAAGCGTCGCAAAAAGACCCATGATCCCCAAATAAACGACCAACAAATAATTGCCCTTGACTTTCCTGGCCACTTCCCCCAAATTTGAAAGTCGGAAAGTTACGGCCCAACTAAACAGGGCAAGCAGAAACGCAATAAACCCTATCATCTTTGAGGAAGCATATGGGGTATAGTTCAAAGAAATATGTTCGGGCCATCGGGACATCCATTGCATGGAGTTTTCTTTGATGAAAAAAAAGGCTGTAGCCAATAGAAGCATCCCCAAGGCCCCCACAATGGGGATAAAAAAATAGCGGAATGGTTTCTGGTTTTTATTGGAAATTGCCAGGTACAGTGCCCCAAAAAACAGTATGCTCCAGAAATAAAAGTAGGAAGCTAACAAAATCCAAAGGGTCGCGTCCAAAATCTTTTTTTCATCCTTTTTATCAGAAGACAAACTGAAAATTCGCCTTAAAGCCAACAAAATAAAAAGTTGTGCTACCGCCATTTGCCAGGATTCCAATACCGGCAAACAAAGCATCCAACAGCAAAATACAAAAATGCCCAAGGTATGACTTTGTGTGAGCGCATTTTTTCGAATGATGAAATCCAGCAACAACATAGCAAAAACCGATGCTAGAATATGCCCTAGTAAAACAAAAGCCGGAGTCCATCCAAATGACCCCTTAAAAAATAAAATGGCCTGTACGGTCCGGACCACTACAATGAAGATGCTTAGCAGCAGAAAATTAACAGGGCTGGATTTCCCAAAAAAGCTTGTCAGCATCGCACATTATTTCTATTTTTGCGACATAAATATACAACTATGTCTTGGAAAGGTTTTTTTGAAGGAATCCAATCTTTTGCAGAAAGTGTTTTGTTTGCTCCTTATGATGCCCTCCGTCTGGGCGTGGATAACTGGTGGCTCTCCAACATTGTAAGTTGGATACTTTTTGCCATAGGAATCGTCGCTTTTGTGTATTGGATGCGGCAATTGTCTATCTTCAACGCCAGTGGGGAAGAAGACCGTAGTCAGACCGCTCATTCCTTTTTAGGCAAAAACTAAAGATCGAAACCGATATCGGTTCGGTAATACATCTTATCAAACGATAGCTTTGCTATTTCTTGGTAAGATTTTTTTATGGCCTTTTTGAAGTCTTCATCCAAAGAAGTCACTGCCAATACACGTCCGCCATTGCTTACTATGTTTCCCCCCTTCTGCAGGGTACCTGCATGAAACACAAAAGCATCTGCTACTTGTTCGGTTCCTGAAATTACCTTCTCTTTTTGATAGGCTTCGGGATAACCGCCAGATACCAACATCACCGTTGCAGCAGCCCTTGGATCGATTTTCAGTGAAATGGTTTCCAGTTCCTTTCTGGAAACTGCTTCAAGTAAAGAAACTAAATCCGTCTGGATTCTTGGAAGGACTACTTCGGTTTCCGGATCGCCCATGCGCACGTTATATTCAATCACGAAGGGCTCTTCCTCCACTTTAATAAGACCTATGAAGATAAATCCCCTATAATCGATGCCTTCTTCTTTTAGACCCCTTACGGTTGGCTTTACCACCTGCTCCTCAATTTTTTTCATGAAGCCATCATCTGCAAAAGGCACAGGGGAAACAGCTCCCATACCTCCCGTATTAAGGCCTGTATCGCCTTCCCCAATACGTTTGTAATCCTTCGCCGTAGGCAAAATTTTATAGTGTTCCCCGTCGGTCAATACAAAAACACTCAATTCGATCCCGTCCAAAAATTCTTCAATCACCACTTTACTGCTAGCCGCACCAAACTTGGCATGTTTCAACATTTGTTCCAACTCGGTTTGGGCCTCTTTTAAATCGTTTAATATCAAGACCCCTTTCCCGGCAGCCAATCCATCGGCTTTTAACACGTAGGGAGGCTTTAGGGTTTTTAAAAATTCTATGCCTTTGTTTAGTGTTTCCTCAGAAAAACTATGGTAGGCCGCTGTTGGAATACCATGGGCAGCCATAAACTCCTTGGCGCGTTCCTTGCTTCCCTCCAGTTGGGCTCCTTGGCTAGAAGGGCCTATAAGCATTACATTTTTAAGCGCTTCGTCCTCTTTGAAAAAATCATAAATACCTGCCACCAATGGATCTTCAGGACCCACCACTACCATTGCTATGTGGTGTTCCAACACCGCTTTCTTGATTTCTGGAAAATTGGTAACGCTGATGGGCAAATTGGTTGCAAGTGCATGGGTCCCTGCGTTTCCAGGGGCTACAAAAAGGTTGGAGCAGCGATTGCTTTGTTTAATTTTATAGGCAAATGCGTGCTCACGGCCGCCCGAACCCAATACCAAAATATTCATGCGAAGGGATTTTTGATTACAGCATCAAAAATAATTGTTTGTAAATTGAAGCCCTAATATTTTCAACTTGAATTTGTTCGAACTGTCATTGCGTTGGAAAGGATTTCCCCTCGAGGAAGCCAAAAAGCAATTGAAGTACATTCAATCGATCCCCGAAAACGAGTATGGCGCTTACATCGAACAACAACGAATGGCCTTACTACAGCATCATTTAACCCATAATCCGTTTTACCAAGGTTTTTGTGCAAACCGTTCTGTACTAAAATGGAAGGACGTCCCTATCATGCAAAAAAGCGATTTGCAGAAACCCCTAAAGGAACGATTGTCCAATGGATACACCCCAAAGAATGTTTATGTAAACAAAACTTCAGGCTCTAGTGGACACCCTTTTATTTTTGCTAAGGATAAACTTTGCCACGCCCTAACCTGGGCTGAAATCCTTGATAGGTTTGGATGGTACGGAATCGACTTCAACAGTACTTTACAAGCCCGATTTTATGGAATCCCTCTCGACTGGATTGGCTATCAAAAAGAACGGATCAAAGACCTATTAAGTGCTCGATACCGGTTTCCCATTTTTGATCTTTCTGATAAGAAGCTAGAAAAAATACTGCGTGCTTTCCGCAAAAAACCATTCGATTATATCAATGGTTATACAAGCTCTATAGTGCTTTTTGCAAAATTCCTAAATAAAAAAGGGATTCATTTAAAGGAAATATGCCCCACACTGCGCTATTGCATTGTTACCAGTGAAATGCTTTTTGAAAGCGATAAAAAATTGATGGAGTCCTGTTTTGGGGTCCCCGTTGTAAACGAATATGGTGCTAGTGAATTGGACTTGATTGCTTTTACCAATCGTGAAAACGAGTTTGTCCTGAACAACGAAACTTTGTACGTGGAGATTTTGGATGAAAAAGACCGTCCTGTCCCCTTAGGCAAAGAAGGCCGTATTGTGATTACGGGACTCTATAATTTGGCGCACCCCATGATTCGATACGATATTGGGGATACCGGTGCCTTAGATGAAAAAAGTACTGCTAAAAACCCCCTTTTAAAAACATTGATTGGACGTACCAATGACGTCGCCCATTTGCCAAGTGGTAAAACCGTACCCGGTCTTACCTTCTACTACGTTACCAAAAGCATCATAGAAGATGATGGAAATGTGAAGGAGTTTGTGATTGAACAACACCAATTGGATCGATTCAAAATTATGTATACTTCACATCAGGAGTTGCTTCCAGAAGAAATAGCAACCATCAAAAAGGCATTATTTCAATATTTGGAAGATGGACTAACCCTCGAATTCAGTAGGATAGGTGTTTTGGATCGCACTAAAAGAGGAAAGCTGAAACAATTTGTTTCCTATTTATAATTTTTGAATGTATTTGGGGCGTACAAAAAAATATTCCCAAAAAAACCGCAGAAGATACCCAACCGACTTGAGCCAAGAATATCCTAAATGTTCGCGGTAAAACTGAAAATTGTAACGTACCAACCTCCATTTACTCGAACTGATGGATCCCTCCCTCACACGATAGTAAGCCAATTCTTCCTGTAGGCCCAGCGCAGGTTTTCCACTCCTTTTGATAGCCTCAAGCCAGACAGCCCAATCCTGTCTTTTTCGAATATTGGGTGCAAGGATTTTTCCCAATGTTGTAGCATGGTAAATCCCCGTTAAGTTGCCAATGTAGTTGTTGAGCAATTGCTTACGAAAGCTCAACTTGGGTATCGCTACAATGCGTTTCCCTAGGCTTTTACCATGTTCGTCTACGTGTAGGTACGACGAAAAGCATACCTCCGCAAAACAATCCTTCATGAAGGTAAGTTGCTTCTGAAGTTTTTCAGGATGCCATTGGTCATCGCTGTCTAGGAATGCAATAAAATCTCCTTGAGCTTTTTCTGTAGCCAAATTTCGGCAGTAAGCCGCTCCTTGGTTGTGTTTCAAGGAAACCCATTTGATTCTTGGATCTTTTGATGCAAAACCCTTACAGATTTCCAGGGAATCATCTAAGGATGCATCGTCCACAATAATCTGTTCCCAGTGAGGATAGCTTTGCTTTTGAACACTTTCAATGCAAGCGGCAATAAAAGGAGCAGCATTGTAAAGGGGGGTAATAATCGAAACCAAAGGATTTTCCATGGTTTTAATAGGCTTTTTCTTCTCCCCTTAAGGCGTTGTATACCGTTTGAAACACAATTTTTATGTCCATTAGCAACGACCAATTCTCGAGATAAAAGATGTCGTATTTCACACGGTTGATGATGTGATTGTCGTCCTCTACTTCGCCCCGGTAGCCACTAACCTGTGCCAAGCCGGTGATGCCTGGCTTGATGAAATGGCGAACCATAAATTTATCAATCCTTTCGGCATACATGTGGGTATGGCTCACCATGTGGGGTCTTGGACCAACAACGGACATTTCGCCCTTCAGTACATTAATGAATTGAGGGAGCTCATCGATGCTGGTTTTTCTGATGATCCTTCCAATTCGGGTGACCCTAGGATCATTTTTTCGAATCTGGTAAAGGTGGGCCTCAGGATTGGGGCGCATCGATCGGAACTTATAGCAATAAAATTCCTTATAATCCAAACCATTGCGTTTTTGCTTAAAAAACACAGGGCCCCTAGACTCCAATTTAATGATCAATCCCAGCAAAGGAGTTAGCCATGAAAGAATGGACAGTATGATGAAGAGCGATAAAAAAATATCGAAACTACGCTTCACGAACTTGTTGAATGGTTCGTCAATAGGAATTTTCCGAAGCGATAGTATGGGGAGATAACCATAATAGGTAAAGTCCAGTCTTTTACTGTAAATTTCTTTGTTGTCTGGAAGAAACTTGAGGATTTTAAGGTTATTATCAGCATAATCTATAAGCTTGGTAAGTTCCTCGTTATTCAGTTTTGCTACCGATGAATAAATTTCATCGATGTTTTTTTCATCCACGTATTCAAGACATTCATCCAATGTGATGCCTTCTGGGCCTTCCAAATCGAATGTTTTGAAGAGGACATATCCATATTCAGGATTTTCCACAAAAAATTTCCGAAGCTGATCGGTCTTTTGGTTCAATCCAATGATGACCACCTTCCTCAAGTTTCCCTTTAACAATACACGGTATTTTTTCAGAAGGTAGTAAACGCCTAATTTCGCCAAAGTGATGTAGAGAATCACCAATGATGCATATTTTATAATAGCCCAAGGCTCCTTGTCCAAATCCTTGTAAAACCCGAAAAAAGCAAACACCAAAAGGAAGAATAAAATTCCTTGTTTTGCTATTAAGGAAAAAATGTTTGTCACACGGGTAAAGCGATAAATCTCATAGAAATCACTTCGCAATGCCATCAGTATCCATGCGAGGGAGACAAAAATTACGTAGTTGAGGTACACTACATTGTCATCGAAAAGAGGGTAGGCCATCCCATTAATAATCAACAGGTCAATGGCATACGAAATGGGTCTCAAAAACCCCGAATATCGCCCTCTTTTAAAAATCATCCGTTACTTTCTATTATGCGCCGAAAAATCTTTATGTTCACTTTTATACAACTCCTCTTTGGTCAATCCTTTAAAATAGTCGAAGGTCCTTTGCATCCCAATTTGCCGGGTCATCTTGGGTTCCCAATCCAAAAGTTTTCGCGCCAGGGTAATGTCTGGTTGGCGTTGTAAGGGATCGTCTTTCGGAAGTGGTTTGAATACAATTTTTTGATGGCTTTTGGTCAATCTTAAAATTTCCTCGGCGAAGTCCAGAATGGTAATTTCTTCAGGGTTACCAATATTGACAGGCAAACTATAGTCTGACACCAACAAACGAAACAATCCTTCTGTTTGGTCATCCACATAGCAAAAGGACCTCGTTTGAAGGCCGTCGCCAAATACCGTTAAATCTTCCCCCCTAAGTGCTTGACCGATAAAAGCTGGGATTACCCTTCCATCGTTGAGGCGCATTCGGGGGCCGTAGGTATTAAAAATACGGGCGATGCGGGTTTCCAGACCATGAAAACGGTGATAAGCCATGGTAATGGACTCTTGAAACCGTTTGGCCTCATCATATACTCCTCTTGGGCCTATGGTATTCACGTTTCCGTAATAATCCTCTGTTTGAGGGTGTACCAATGGGTCTCCGTACACTTCAGAAGTGGAAGCAATAAGGATTCTGGCATTTTTCTCCTTGGCCAACCCCAAAAGGTTGTGAGTTCCCAAAGATCCCACCTTCAGTGTTTGTATCGGGATTTTAAGATAATCTATGGGGCTTGCGGGAGATGCAAAATGCAGTATGTAATCAATTTTCCCGGGAACGTGGACAAACTTGGTAACATCATGATGGTAAAACTGAAAATACTGATCTTGAAAAAGATGTGCAATATTCTTTAAATCCCCAGTGATGAGATTGTCCATGGCAATGACCTCGAATCCTTCATTCAAGAAACGATCGCAAAGATGGGACCCTAGAAATCCTGCAGCCCCAGTAATGAGTACTCTTTTCTTTTCTGTCATCACCGAATTTCTTTTCTTCCAATGGAGCTGTAAATAAACCCTTCCGCTTCCATATCTTCCGTTCGGTACAGGTTTCTGCCATCGTATATTACTGGTTTGTTCATCAATTTTTTCATCTTGCCAAAATCAGGAGCCCTAAAGATGCTCCACTCGGTACAAATAATTAAGGCATCAGCGTTTTCAAGGCAATCGTACATACTGGATGCATAGGTAAGTTGCGTCCCAAATTGTTTTTTTATGTTCTCCATTGCCTCTGGATCGAATACCGAGATATTTGCCCCTTCTTCCAAAAGGGCGTGTAGCACATCAATGGCTGGAGCTTCCCGAACATCGTCGGTTTCCGGTTTGAATGCCAATCCCCAGATGGCCATTTTTTTGTTTTTGAGATTCCCGTCAAAATGAGCAAGGATTTTTGGAATTTGAATTACCTTTTGTTGTTGGTTAATCTCAATGACTGCTTGCAGGATTTTAAAATTATACGATTCATCTTTTCCCGCTTTATCAAGGGCTTTTACGTCCTTTGGAAAACAAGAGCCTCCATAGCCAATACCTGGGAATAAAAACCGTTTCCCAATCCGTGAATCGGTTCCCACGCCCACCCGGACCATATCAACATCGGCACCAACGCGTTCGCAATAATTTGCTATTTCGTTCATGAAGGTAATTTTGGTGGCCAAGAATGCGTTGGCAGCATATTTGGTCAATTCTGCCGACTTCTCGTCCATCACGATTACGGGATTCCCAGAACGGACAAAGGGATCGTAGAGTTTTTTCATCAGTTGTATGGCCCGATCGCTACTGGAACCAATGACGATTCTTTCTGGCTTTAAAAAGTCGTCCACGGCAAAGCCTTCTCTCAAAAACTCTGGGTTGGAAACCACATCGAAATCACAAATAGCATTTTTAGCGATAACTTGGGTCACTTTTTCAGCCGTTCCTACGGGAACGGTACTTTTGTCCACAATGACTTTGTAGGTTTGGATTTTTTGACCAATGGCTTCGGCAACCCCCAACACGTAGGACAAGTCGGCAGAGCCATCTTCCCCTTCTGGCGTAGGCAATGCCAGAAAAATGATGCTCCCATGTTCCAAGCCCTCGTCCAAGGAAGTGGTAAACTTTAAACGACCTGCTTTTATGTTTCGTTCAAAAAGCACATCCAAGTGTGGTTCATAAATAGGTACTTCCCCATTGCGCATTTTTTCCACTTTTTGCGCATCGATGTCTACACAAATCACTTCATTGCCTGTTTCTGACAAGCAAGTTCCGGTAACCAACCCTACGTATCCTGTTCCTACAACTGTTATTTTCATTATTTCGCTTCTTCAATCGGTTTGTAACCGTATTCAATTTATATGCAAAAATACAATTTGCCTCTCTAAGGCGCTTCAATTGTCTCCTGGTTTTTTGTACTGTCCAGATTCACTAAGATGGAAAGGAGTAAAAACCCCATATAATAAGCTCCAATCTGCCTGTGGAACATATTTTCAACAAACAAAAACATGATGAAAGTGAGCAAAAGAGCTGTGGGGTAGAACTGTTTTCTGTTTTTTAAAAGCATCACCAAAAAAGTCATCAAAAAACAAATCAAAAGTACAACTCCCGACGCAATATAGATGTCCAAAAACTGATTGTGAACATTGTATTTCTGCTGCATGAACCATGCTTTCTTTGTGGGATTTGTTATAGAATTTTCATAACATTCCATCATCTTGCGATTGGTATTGGCAAAGCCCATTCCCTTCCAGGCGCTATCATCTCCTTCGATAAGCTGAAAGGCACAATCCCAAATCACGGCCCGAGGCTCTAAAGCTAAGGTGTTGGCAACCAACCCTTCTTTGTGTTCATGGTTATTGGAATAAAACAGTTGTTTCCTTAAATCGTTGTTGACAATAAAGATAAAAAGTACGGCCAAGAGAAGGGTTCCGATAGCAAACAACAATTGGGGACCCCTTTTGTTTTTATACAGCAGGCTCAACAAAAATACCACGACCAAAACCAAAATGGCAATTCGGGAAACCATCAATAAAATAAAGAGAACATTGATTGCCATGTTCAATAGGTAATACTTATTGTCTGGATGGTATGCTTTGGTCAATGAGCTGTACGATACCAAAATGCTCAGTACGCACAACAGCCCCAAATAAACCCGGTCTATCAAAAGTGCTTCGATAAGCGATCCCGTTTCAAGAAAACTGAAAGTTATCCCTTGATTCACCAAAATCACCAATTTGACACAAGAAAAGACAATGGCTGCCAAAGACGAAAATATAATGGCTTTGTTGATTTTTTCGACTTTTTCCAAAGGAATAAAGAGCAATGCCAACAGTCCGGAAAGCAATACTTTTTGAATGATTGCCCAATCATCGGCCGTACGCTGCCAGATAAGCATCTGTGCCGTTATGAGCATGAAAAAAACCAACCACAGAAGACTGGGTGTTTTACGAAATTTGGCAAAATGTCTTCGTTCCACAACAAAGGGGAATAAAACCCCCAAAACAATGAGGATGATGTTGGGAATTGCCCTTAAGTAGCCATCAAAAGGGATGGTGAAATAGAGCATTAAAAAAACATAGGGGTATATGGAAGAAAAAAGTAACCGCAATTGTTTCGAATCAATAGGGGAAGATATGAAAAATTACCTGAATGGGGTAAAGAAATTAAGAGCCCCAAACTGTGTTAAACTTATTTGAAGCCTGTGCAACCTAGCTATTTTTTTGTAGGGCATCAATCACTATTTTCGCTGAACGTTCCCACTGGTAGGTATCCTTTACAACTTCGCTGATTTTTTCCAGTGGCCCTGGATTATCATCAATCAAGTTTTCAATGGCCGCTTCCAAGGCAACCTGATTGGTGGGGTCAAAAAGATGTTCAAAGAATGAAAAATCTTTCATGGCCGTAGCTGAAGAGCAAATCACTGGAGTTTTATACAACGCAGCTTCCAGGGGTGGAATCCCGAATCCTTCTGCAAGAGAAGGATACACAAAAAAAGACGCATTTTTGTAGAAATACTGCAAATCCTTTTCTGGAACATCTGAAAAAAAATGCACGTTGTGCTTCAAAACATCTTGGTGAGAGGACACATAACTGTCCAATGCTTTGTAAGGAATATCCCGAAATCCCACAAAAGCAATTTGATAGCCTTTTTCATAGAGTTTTAGGTTGCAATAGGCTTTCAGCACTGCCAGATGGTTTTTTCTGGGTTCAATCCTGCTTACATACAAGAGGTATTTCTCACATCCATACCGATTTTTGATGTAGTCCTTGTCTTCTCCAATTTCAGAAACTGTTACGCCATTTGGGGTAACCGTTATGTTATTTTCAGGAATGTGATAGTATTTTGCCAATTGTGCTTTGGAGTAGTTGGATACCGTGAGCAGTATTTCTGCTCTTTTTGCGGAACGTTTGAAAAGGAATCCATTCATTAAGCGATACTTCAGAGGAAAATAGGACGCAAACCGTTTCTCTTCAAACAAAATATCGTGGGTGGTAACGATGTATTTTGTATGCCTTGAAATGGGCGTGATGTATTGAAAATGCGCGTAATCGAATCGATGCTTTTTCAAAAGCCTTGGCAGTTCATACAAAAGCCGAAGGTACTTGTTTTGGTGTTGCAGTTTTAGAAAGGTTATGTTTGGAGCCGTTCCAAATTCTTGGCGAAGGTTTTCCAAGTTGTGTGCCGCCAAAAAAAAATGCCAGTCTGGCTTTAAGCGCACCATCTCAATATACAGCCCTTTAATGTAAGTTCGCGAACCCTGAAAGCCCTCATCAAAAACATGCGCATCGACCAATAACTTCATAATGCGGTCTTTTGGGATGGAATAATTTTGAAAAGCAAGAGAAACAGCACTAAAAAGTGAATCATGCCTCGCTGCCTCCAAATATAGGTTTCCGTCAGGAAAATGGAAAACAAAACCAGCCCCAAAAATAACGCCATGAGTTCCTTTTGCTTGCGATAATTTTGAAACAATAGCAGTAACATCCCGCACACTATCAAAAATCCAAAAATGCCCAATTCGGCAAAGGTTTGGAGGTATTGGTTGTGAAAATTGTATTCATTATACCCACAATACACATTGTAGCGATTTTGTTGCTCGGCTAATTTATCCTGTGCTGCATTAACCCCAAAACCTGTAAGCCATGTGTCATTTTCCTGAAGTAGCTCGTAAAACATTCTTCCCTGAAAAACCCTTAGAGAGGTTCCTGTCCATGGATAAAGTATGCCGAAGGATTGTGCGGTAAGCGCTTCCTTAAAATCCGAATGGCGTTCGTTATTCCAACGGCGCTTCACTGGGCTGTACAAAACAAGCGCCCCTACAACTGCAACAGCTGTAATGAGGACCATAAATTGTTTGCTAGAGTACTTTCCCCTAAGCAAAACACCAAAAAAGAGTGCCGCAGAAGTGATCAAAATAATGTTTTTGGAACTTAAGAGCCAAAGAAAAAGGCCAAGTACCACAATGATGCCATAGTTGAGTAGCTTTCGTTTTCCGTAAAAAATCATGAATAAGAACGACAAGGATACCATAACGGAAACATAGATAGCGTTCAAATCCAATGGGGAAACCAAAAAATGGTACTGAAAAACACCAAAGGTCCTTCCCTGAACATAAAGGGATGCCGAATATCCAATCAACACAAGGGCCATTAGGGCCAAACCTGCGGAAAAGGCCCATAGGATTTTCATAAAAACTGTCCTGCTTAATTTTGGCATCATCCAAAAAGCCAAAGGCATTATTAAAAAAGGGAGCTGCCTTTCCAGGCCACGCAGCGATTTTTGAACCTCCACGCTCCAAAGCAGGGATAAGAGCATCAAGGCATATAAAAGGATTGGGGGCCAATAAGCTTTTTTAAACTCTGGCTTGTGAAAAAAAACCGAAAAAAAAGAAACTGCCGTCAGGACGATCACGGCAATAGAACTAAAAGCATACCTCAGGGGGATACATAAAAGCAAGCCTGAAATCAATACCGAATAGGTTGTTTCCGACAACAAAAAAGATCTAATCGCCTTTTTCATAAATTCTTTTAAAAAATCCCAAATATTTTCGGTTGATGTTTTCCCATGAATAAAGTTCCTGAACTTTCGTTTGGTTTCGATTCAAAAACGATTGATAGTCCGCTTTTTGCATAACTTTTTTTATGGCATCACTTACGCCTGAAATCGTTTCAAAGTAAAGAGCATCCTCTTCCAAGATGGCTTTATTGAATTCATTTTGATGAGCCACAACAAGGGCATTACTGGCCATAGCTTCCAAGAGGGAAGGGTTAGTACCTCCTACGCTGTGCCCATGAAAATATAACTTCGAATAATAGCGCAAATTGTTGAGATGTTCCAAATCGTAAATCCCTCCCAAGAACCGTATGTGTGGAAATAACTGGTATTTTTGGGTCAAATACTTACCAAATGAGTTTACATCGTGCTTACCCACCACTAAAAATGGGGTGTCCGGATGGTCTTTTGCCCCTTCCAAAATAGTTTCAATGTTATTTTCGGGCTCCATTCTAGCGATGAGCAAATGATAGTTTTCTGGCTCTACTTGGTAAGTTTCCAGCACCTTTGGATTGGGGCTGAAGAAACAGGAAGCCCCGTACGCAATATATTCTGAGTCCTTCCGATAGGTTCTTTTTAAGTGGGCTTGAATTCCTTTTGAATCGGCAATAAGGTAATCACTGCTTTTGACAGCCCATCGTTCGGCAAATTTTAGAAAACGTCGTACCCATTTGTTGTATTTGGACCGCTTCCATTCCAAACCATCCATATTGGTAACGATAATGGTTTTTTTTGGCAATAGCCAATGCCAAATGGAATTGCTTGTGTAGCCTAATTGCAGAAGGATGTCAAAATTCCTTTTTCGGGCATCAAGGATGCAATTCAAATCGTAAATAAATTGGCCGGCAGTCCCTATTTTGTACTCAGGATCCTTACAGTGAATGAGGTGTACACCTTGGAATTCTGGTTTTTGATAGGGATGTTTGCTTGATGTATAGACATAGGTTTCATGGCCATTTTTGGCCAAGAAGACAGCAAAAAACTCTGCAAACTGCTCAAAGCCGCCATGATAATTGGGAATTCCCCTTGTGCCCAGTATACCTATTCTCAACGATCAAATTGTTTTAGTGCAAATGTTCCTCCCAGCAAAAAGCTAATCATTTCATATTGTTTGAAGATCCCAGTAACCACCATGCTGGATGCCAGCATGTAAAATGCACAGGCGGCTAAGACTCGGTGGTAGGACACGGGATGATCCGTAGCATCCTTCTTGTAATAGTAAAGGTATAGCAATCCTATAATGGAAAAATACACCAACAGCCCTAAGATCCCTGTTTTCAGGTATACATAAGCCAACCCATTATGGGTCGTTGGCAAGTGCTGTATGTAGGCGCCATCCAATATAATTTCAAACCCAACGTCTACGGTAGACCCAAAGCCCTGTCCTGTAAACCAAAGCTTTTCCTTATCGTTTTCGGTGAGCACCAAATTAGCTTCATACGCACGCCATCGGGGCCAAAGTTCCCTACGGTCCATCTTAAAACGATCGAACTCCACCGGTTCGAAAGCTTCAGTATAGGAATTTTTTAATTTTTCCAAAAACATGGTGCCAATCCCTGGATCTTGGGTATTTGAAGGTTCATAGTTTCGAATGAAAACGATGAAAGCACCTGAAAGAACCATCAAAAAAGCCAAAGCTATAGCCCCCCTACGGTTTAATTTTAAGTACCCATAATACGCCATTACCATAATGCCCAAAACCACAATCATGGTTCTTGAAAAATACAGCAAGAAGGAAATACCTAAACAGATTACCAAGAACTGGTATATGGCTTTGTAACGGGTATGTTTTATGGGAAGTCCCTTGATGCAGATGATGGAAAAAAGGGCCAATAATTCTACATGATTCAACTTGCCAAATACTCCCCTGAATTTATCTAGGTTGGGCCTCATGGTCAACAAGCCCGTCCCGATGTGCAGTAAATGCCAAACAGCAAAGCCAAAACCACAAATTACGATGATATTGAAAAAATCGGATTTCTTTTCTAGCCTGCTTACCACAAAATAGGTGGCCAGCATAATCGTTAAGGGCCTTAGAAAGTAAATAAGATCTTTTATAAAACCATAGGCACCGGCTTCCACAGAAAAAATTCCCAAAAAGCCAATCAAAATAAGCACCAACATAAGTAACACAATGGATGCTATGTTGCGTGACAAACGAGGCCTGAAACTCAAAAAAAGCACTATTGAAGCAACAACAAATGAAAGCTCCAAGCTCTCCAACCACAGCGATAGGATCATCGCCACCAATGCTATTCGATTTAGGTTTTGGCTCATGTTAAGGCTTATCTCTGGTACTCGAAGATTTCAAAGTCTTTTTGATACCATTGGTAAATTTTCTTTTTTGTGGTTTCGGTATAGGCTGCTTCCATTGCGGAAGCATTCTTCAATTGAAGATGCCAAAGCATGTTGGGGTTGCGTACAAGCAGCCCGATGGCACGTTTCCACCCTCCCTTCTCCTTATTGACATGCGGAAGCGATGCCCCTTCCAAGTTTGTTTTTGCCTTTACTATTTCGATATCCTCTTTTATGTGTTCCAGTTTGCCCACAAAATCGACCAGCAAATTTCCATTGTTGTCCAAAAGGTATTCATGGGCAGGCTTAAAGAAGAAATCGTGTTGCTTTAATTTTAAAGGTACTATTTTTTCGATAAAATAGGAGAAGGAAACCAGTCTTGAAAAACCTAGAAAATTATAGGTCGAAAACACTCGGGCATAAGGATTCCTAACAAATGTAAACTTGAAATACGCTTTAAATGATTTTTCGTCCAGATAGCCCAAATCCACATATTCCTGGGCTGTGAGATGTGCCAGACGCTCAGGTCCCTTTTCCCCAGGCTTCCTTTCCCTTAACAAAAGTGTTGCTCGTTGCTCCCAAGAAAGGTCCATAGCATTCAAAAACATGGTTTCGATGCTTTGTCCAGCTACCTTTGGAATGTGAACAAATAGGGTCCTATGTGGATGGCTGATCATGGTGTGCTTTATTGAATTCCCATAGTTTGGACAACGGCAATTGAGTGAGCCCTTCTAATTTCAAAACTTCTTCCAGGAAAAACCCCTCCAGTTCTTTTTTAAGAAACGGATCTATGGATGTCTTAACATCTTCTGCTGCAAAAAGCCTTTCTTTCCATCGATCCTTTATTTTCTGGGATACGACGGAAGACACTATTTTTTTTATGAACCGTGTTCGAAGCGCATTAAGCACTTTTATGTTCTTGTAGGTTACTTTTTTATTGTGCTCTTCGGTAATGTCGACCGAATGGGGTTGTATTCCCAAAAAATCAAAAATACGATTCATGGTCTGTTCCCGTTGCGCAACCCATTCTTCAAAAACCAATACCAATATGTTTTCCCGATTGAATTTCTGATAGTACGCCTTCAGAGGGGCATAATAGCTGCTCCATTCCAAATAAAGGTTTCCTCCGCTCCAAACCCTTTCGCTAGGAGCTTTAAGCGCCTTTTCAAAGGTTTTGTTACGTTCATAACCCACACTGTAATTCATCTGGTAATGGCTATACGCACGTTTTACGGGGTTCCTTAAAGTAACAATGATTTTGGCATTGGGGTTGTGCTTCCAAATACGGTTGGCGGTTTCGGGTTCCCACAAATACGACGGGCTAATGTCCCCCTTCAATTGCTTGGATTCGGCAGCTTCAAAAAGGCCTTGATACGTATCTAGAGCTTGAATGATTTTCGTGTGGTAATGCCGTCCCCTATGGGGCGGTTCGTACTCCTCGGGATCATTGGAAGTGACTTCCGAAAAGAAATTGAGTTCTTTGATATTGGGAAGAAACACCATGGGGTGTTGCTTTAAATAATTGTACAAAGACGTGGTACCACTTCGGGCTGCACCTATTACAAAAAAGTCGACCTTCAACTGCTCCATCTTCAACTTAGAAATGTTTTAACCCCATCTTTTTGATACACGTATAGCACCGCAGCCGCATTCCATAGAATCATGGAAACGGATGTTGCTATAGCAGCGCCTGTCATTCCAAACTTTGGAATTAAAAAATAATTCAGGACCACATTCACCCCTAGTGCCGAAAGCAGAACGACCTGAAACACTTGCTGTTTCCCGGTCATGTTAAGGTACACCCC
Source organism: Flavobacteriaceae bacterium UBA6268 (assembly GCA_002440705.1). GTDB lineage: Bacteria > Bacteroidota > Bacteroidia > Flavobacteriales > Flavobacteriaceae > DJVA01. The sequence goes on from DJVA01000075.1 coordinate 27,065, forward strand.
TATGGACCCGCAAAATGCATTCACGGCCTGTCCCATGAGAAGGATTAAAAGTGCCGTGTTTGCGGAGACATACGATGCCCCAAAAAAGTGTAGAACAAACGACGAAAACAGGGCCAAAATTAGTATAAGCGGGAGAGTCATCAACAAGATCAGGCGGGTGCTTCGTTTGATGTTCTTTTTCAGAGCTTCCAGTTTTGAGCTCGCAAAATCTTTAGCAATCTGAGGTGCAATGACTGCATTTACAGAAGAAAGCACAATGGATATAAGAAGCGTTAACTTTACCGCGGCACTATAAAAAGCTACGGTTTCATAATCGGTAAAACTGGTCAACATCAAAACGTCCAGACTTTGCATCAGCAAAAAAGAAGCTGCGCTTACGGCCATGGGCGCTGAGCGTTTTAGTATTTCCTTGTGTGAAATCCTTAAAAACCCTTCCTGCCATTGAAGGGAAGCTTTACCAAATTGCCGCCATAAAACCAAGGTTGAGATGATTGCAAGAAATGCAAAATTCAAAAGGTACGCTTCCACGAGCCAAGTGGAATTTTCCCCATAAAACAATACAATAACCGCGATAAAAAAGAAAAGGTACCTGAAGATATTCCTGAATACTTCCGAAAGGTATATTTTGTGTATGGCACGGAATGCATCAATATTGAGCATGGTAACACCATAGAAAAAAATGGCCCACACGGTTTTGAACACCATTCCGGGTATGGGATACCCCAACCATTTTTCTATCAGTGAAGTTTTCAATAACAGGGTTCCAAGCACCAACAAAATTGAAATTCCCAACACTACAGATACCATTCTAAAGTAGACCCTTTTTATGGCGCCAAGTTGCTCCTTGGCCATTAAAAAACCGGAGTAATAGATAATGGATTGCTGCATGCCAAAAACCGCAAGGGTTCCTAAAAAAATAAGTAAAGAACGGCTGAAATCGTACTTTCCAACTTCAACAGGATCAAAATTGTTGGTTAAAAAAAGCGTGAGGGAAAAGAACAGGAGCACTCCTAAAACCCTTAGAAACAGGACCCCAATACTTTTGCCCGTTAAAGGGCTATTGCGCAGTTCATGAATCTTATGTCGAAGCCTTACCCTATTTCCCATCTATACTCGCTGTGAAACAGCAATCGAGCTTTAATTTTCTGCGTATTTCTTAAGGCTTACAAATGTGCCCCAAATGCCGGCCAGTAATAGGTATACAAATACTAAAAGCAATGGGTAAAAAATCATTTTATTACTCATTAGGGACTTTTCGCCTACATATAATGTTGGCTTATTGATGTTCACAACAATATCTTTGGAGTAGGCTAATTTCCGCTTATTGGTTTCGATCTCCTTCTCCAACTCCATTTTATTGGTTAGTACCTGTGCAATGTTAAGGTTTTTGTCGATGAAATAGATATCCCCCAATTTGGAGGGGTTGAACTCGTCCTGATTATTGGCCGCAACCAAGGCATCGATTTGTGCCACTGTTTTTTTATTGTTCTCAATGGCCTCGGAAAGGGTTTCTAAGTAAACATCTTTGTAATGCTGAAGGTCATCGTTGTCATTCAGGAACGCCATAAGTTCTGCAATTACCTGATCTTTTGCGTAACTGCTCGTGTAAATTTGAATGTAGTGATAGTTGTATTCACTCGTAAAAGTATCGGCAATGGTTGTAATTTCCTCATTATCGTCAAAATCAAATTCCATATACCGCAACAACCCTTCAACATTGGGATCATTGGGTTTTTGGTCCTCAATAATGTCTGTTAGGTTAATGATGGGTTCGATTGTGATTTGCGTCAGCTTGGCCAAAGGTTTGGGAATGTTTTCGTCCGGGATGACACCTTCTTTTTTCTCGGCCAATTTCTCGTTCAGGTAATTTACTTTGCTATACACATAGTTAACCGAATCAAAATTGATGCGCACTAAAATCTTTGCTTGTTTTCCTAGCCCGGCTGATTGGACAATGTAAAACCCATATCCAACCCCTGCCAGTATCAATATTAATAGGATAATCCAGCTTTTCTTGATAAAATTAAGAACCTTGAATCCAAGCCTTAGGATGCTTTTCAGGCTCTTTGTAAAAATTTTTCCAAGGTAAAATAAGTCTATTTCTTCGTTCGTGTTTGCCATGTCAAATCACCATTTAGTTTGTATAAGTGTCTCCAAACTTTCTTTCCAGTTTTTGGAGGAAATTCCTAGAAGCTTGTTGAGCTTATCATTACTCAGTACACTGTTTTTGGGCCTTTCGGCAAATGTAGGATAATTATTGGTTTTTGCAACGGTTACCTTTTCTGAAAAGCCCGAAATCTCTAAGATGGCTTTGGCAAAATCATACCAGGTAACTGCGCCTTCATTGCTAAAGTGATAGGTCCCATATGCTGTGCTGTTTTGCGCAATTAGCTGTAACAATACGTTGGCTAAATCATTTGCATTCGTGGGAGCTCCTATTTGGTCTGTGGTCATGGTAAGCTGGTTTTTTTCTTGTGCCAACCTGAGGATGGTTTTCAAAAAATTATGCCCATACTGAGAATAAAGCCAGGAAGTTCTCACAATAAAATGGTGAGGGCAGCAATGTCGGATGTAGGCTTCTCCCTCCAATTTGGACGCCCCATACACATTGATGGGGTGCGTGGGGTCCGATTCGGTGTAAGGCGTTTCTTTTTTCCCGTCGAAAACATAATCGGTTGACACGTGGATCAAAACTGTTTCGTGTTTGGCGCAGGTTACTGCAAGGTTTTTGACCGCTTCCCCATTAATTGCAAAAGCAAGATCCCTTTCGTTTTCGGCCTTGTCAACGTGGGTATATGCTGCAGCATTGATGCAGTAATCTATGGCATGGGTTTCAAAAAATTGAGTTACCTGTTGAGAATTTGTAAGGTCCAAGAATTCCTTGCCTTCAAAAAGAATTTCCAGTTCCGAAAATTCCAAAGCTGCATCACGAATGCATTGGCCCAGCTGCCCTTGTGCTCCTGTTACGAGTATTTTTTTCATGCAATAACTTCCGCGAAGGCAGGAAGTTCCAAATCTTTTGGTGAAATGATCAATTCTTCCTCAGGAAGATGCCAATCGAGTTTTAAGGTTGCGTCGTTATAGATGATTCCGCTTTCGGAAGCTTTATCGTAGTAGTTATCGCATTTGTAGCAGAAAATGGATCGTTCCGAAAGGGTCACGAATCCATGTGCAAATCCTCTGGGAACAAAAAATTGAATGCCATTTTCATTGCTAAGCTCTATGGAAAAATGATTCCCGAAGGTAGGAGACTCTTTGCGCAAATCAACCACAATATCCAATACCTTACCCAAAGCCACGCGCACCAGTTTTGCCTGTGCCATGGCCCCTTTTTGAAAATGAAGCCCTCGCAATACCCCTTTCGAGGATTGGGATTGGTTGTCCTGAACGAAGTGTGCTTGCAAGCCCGTAAGGTCCCTAAACTTTTTTTCATGAAAGGTTTCCATAAAAACACCCCTTTCGTCCCTAAATTCTGGGGCTTTAAGGTAAAAACAATCTTTTAAGGGCGTTGGGTGTATTTCCATCATTAATTCAATTGTATCAAATGCTTTCCGTACCCACTTTTAAGCAAAGGTTCGGCCAAAGCGTGCAGTTGTTTTTTGGTGATGAAGCCCATTTCATAGGCTGCTTCTTCGATTGCCCCAATCTTCAAGCCTTGCCGTTCTTCAATCACTTCCACAAATTGGGAAGCTTGCATCAACGAAGCAAAAGTACCTGTGTCCAACCAAGCAGTACCCTTATCCAATTTGCTCACGCTTAGTGTTCCCCGTTGAAGGTAAACGTTATTGACATCCGTAATTTCAAGTTCGCCCCGTGCACTGGGCTTAATGTTATGGGCTATTTCAACCACATCGTTGTCATAAAAGTATATCCCGGGAACTGCATAATTTGATTTTGGATTCTTTGGCTTTTCTTCGATGGAAAGTGCCTTTCCGTCTTTATCAAACTCTACCACCCCATAGCGTTCGGGATCGTGCACATGGTAGGCGTAGATGATGCCCCCTTTTGGGTCGTTGTTGGCCTGCAGCAATTCTTTCAAACCCGAGCCATAAAAAATATTGTCCCCTAGTATCAGGGCTACTTTCTCGTTTCCAATAAAATCCTTCCCAATGATAAAGGCTTCGGCCAATCCATTGGGGTGTTCCTGCACCGCATATTCAAAGACACACCCAAATTTGGATCCATCGCCCAAAAGTTTTTCAAAGAGTGGCAAGTCGTCTGGAGTAGATATGATAAGGATTTCCCGGATCCCTGAATACATCAAGGTAGAAAGTGGGTAGTAAATCATGGGCTTATCGTAAACCGGCATCAATTGTTTGCTCACCGCCAGGGTAATGGGATGCAGCCTGGTTCCTGAGCCTCCAGCTAGAATGATTCCTTTCATTTGTGTAAACTATTTGATAACGTAGAAGATGGAATGCCCCAATTGCCTAATTTCTGAATGTTTGCAAAAGGTACTAATGCGTATTTCATAGCAGTTCTTTGTTTTCTAAATACCATGCAACCGTTTTTTCGATACCCGTTTCAAAAGTTTCCTGAGCGCTCCATCCAAGTTCCTCTTCAATTTTAGAAGCATCAATGGCATAACGGAAATCGTGCCCGGGCCGATCCTTAACAAAGGTAATCTGATCTTTATAGGTCCCTTTTTTGGGTTGCAGCCGGTCTAAAATATCACAAATGGTTTGCGCAATGTAAAGATTTTTCCGTTCGTTACGCCCACCAATATTGTACGTTTCGCCCAAGTTCCCTTGGTCCAAAACAAGTTTGATGCCCCTACAGTGATCTTTCACATATAACCAATCGCGCACGTTTTGCCCGTCCCCATAAATAGGGATGGGAGCTCCCGAAATGGCTTTGCGGATGATGGTAGGGATTAATTTTTCCATGTGCTGGTGAGGTCCGTAATTGTTGGAGCAATTAGTCGTTACAACAGGCAATCCATAGGTGTGAAAATAGCTGCGAACGATAAAATCGGAAGAAGCCTTGGAGGCACTGTATGGACTGTTTGGAGCATAGCAGGTACCTTCAGTAAACAATCCCGTTTCGCCCAAACTTCCATATACCTCATCGGTAGAAACATGCAAAAAGCGCGCATTTTTGAATTTTTCCTTGAATTGATTAGGGCCCTCCATCCAGAGTTTGTAAGCAGCTTGCAACAATTGAAAGGTTCCTACAATATTGGTTTCGATGAAATCGGCTGGCCCAGAAATGGAATTGTCCACATGCGATTCGGCCGCAAAATGTACCACTTCAAGAAATTGGTGTTCGGCAAACAATTGTTCCAATAATTTGGCATCACATATATCCCCTTGTACAAATTGAAATTTTGGGTTGTCCGAAACCATTACCAAATTTCTAAGATCGCCCGCATAGGTAAGTTTATCCAATACCACCACTTCATCGTCAAAATGATCCATGAGGTAGGAAACATAATTGGAGCCTATAAACCCTGCAGCTCCGGTAATCAGTACTTTGCCTTTTGTCAAAACTTTCTATTTTAGTATTTGTTCCAATATTTTTTCGGTAATCAAATAGGTGGGCTTAACTCCCGTTGTACCCAAGCCTCCTGAAGCCAGGGTACTCCCAGTTTCCAGAGGATTATCGGAAGCATAGTAAGCATAACGCACTTCCACTTTAGGGCTGATGCTGCCTCGTATTTTGGAAGCTGATTGGATGGCCTTTTGGTAATGGGCTCCTTCCATTTCCAAACCGATTACGTTCCAGGAAGATTCATGAAAAAATTTCAAGATGTCCCTGTTCTGTAATGACGTGCCCAGCACAGTTATCATGGCACCGGAATAGGTGGCCACATTTTCGGGGAATTGTTTTTTCTTTAGTTTATTCTTGAACGGATAATTGTCGGCAGTACCCTCAAAAATGTGAGAAGTTGGGATCATGATATCGCCTTTCCCGCCATCGAGTATTCCTGCCTTGCCCATGATGGAGATAGAAACTACATTCATGAATTCTTTCTTTCCGTTTTTGTGAAATGGTTTCAGCAATTCATCCATGGTTTCATAGGCCTGTTCCCCAAAAGCATAATCCATCACCAAAAGGATAGGGGCTTCAGCTTCCAAAATCGTTGTTTTTTGTGGTGTAAAGTGCATGGTATCAAAAAGTTGCACGTCAATGTTGGTCCCACTTTCGTCATTCAAGTACACCATTCCATTTTGAAGTGCCTTTTTTGACACTTTTTCCCGGAGCTTTGCATTTTCGGGATTGCTAAGCGCTTCGAAGAGTTGTAATGTCGATTTTCCTTTTCGCTCGGTGGTTAGGGCTTCTTCTGCAAAAAGGGAATTCATGACACTGTGCATATTGGCACTGATGATGTGCAAAGGGCGGTGAAACCAATTGCGTTTGTGCAATTCCTCCTTGATGCGGCTTGCCCAACGCTCTCCATGTATGTGATGTCCCAATCGTTCACGAAGTACTGGGCTGAACGTAATAAGGCGCTGTTTGTCTTCAATAATTTCTTCGATAGCGCCTTTACCTAAGTAATAAATAATTTTAAGAAATCTGTTTTCGTCTTCCTTGCAGCCAAACTTTGGAAAAGCTTCGGTGACTTCCTCAAATGTCCTTCCCAAAAAATTGGCCGTATGGGTAAGGGCAATTTCTTTATCTTGTTGGCTAAGGGTTTTTTTTCGCAAAACGGCTTCTTCCAGTTTTTCCCAATCCCTGATGACTTGTCCCCTTTCGTCAATTAGTACTTGTTTCATGATTTTATGGGACTCTATGTACAAAAAGGTGAGATGGGTAAGGATATCGTAAATTTCGCTGCGGCCCCTGGTAATCTCTATGTTCATTTGCTCATCGTCAATTCGATAGCAGTTCCTTCGGCGTTTTTCGGGGACAATGGGCTTAAAATGCGAATACTTGTAACCCTCATCACTGGTAAGGTTAATGTAGCGACACTCTTCAATACCGTATGGCAATCGATCCATAACATAGAGCAGCCCTTGCAATTCTATTTTTTCTTCAGCAATCGATCCGTAAATTTCCGGCCTTAACATAAGCAAGGATTCCCTTAGGGATTCCCCACTTATTCCCATGGGCTTGTAGAAACCCCTGTTGAACAAATGCCGCATGGTAATGTAAAGCCGCTCTATGGCTCCTGAGCTTTCCTGGGCCCGTGTTCGTTTATGTACTGAAACCGATTTCATTCGATGCGCAAAGATACTACTATTTTAAGCTTTATGCTTCAAGAGATTGTCCGCAATATTCCGATCGTTGGACAATCGGGGAACTTTGTTTTGCCCTCCTAACTTTCCTTGGGATTTCATGTATTCTGTAAAGCTGTTCTTTTTGAGTGCCGTAATTTTAAGGGGCTGAAGCACGTTCCCTTCAATCAAATCGAAATAATAGCTATTTTGCTTTTGAAGGCTTTTGTCCAAATAGAGCGCCATTTCGGACACATTTTTTGGGGGTTCCGCAAACTCTACCAACCATTCGTGATAGGGAAGCTGTCCCTCCTTGGGCTCGGTTTGTGGAGCAACGGTAAACTCCGATATGGAAAATCCAAAATGTTGGATGGCCTCCTGCATGGCTTGTTCCACTTCCTTCCCAATCACGTGTTCCCCAAATGCTGAAATAAAGTGTTTAATGCGCCCAGTAACCATCAATTTGTAGGGCTTAATGCTTGTAAATTTCACCGTGTCTCCCAAATTATAGGCCCAGAGTCCGGCATTGGTTGAAATAATCATTACATAATTCACCCCCATTTCAACACCTGATAAAGGAATCCTTTGGGGGTTTTCATCAAAAAAGGCATCTGCTCTAACAAACTCATAAAACATCCCTGCATCCAATTGCAGCAAAAGTCCTTTGTCTTTTTGGGAGTCCTGAAAGGCAAAAAAGCCTTCTGAAGCGGGGTACAATTCAATGCTGTCTACTTTTCTGCCAATAAGGTCTTCAAATTTTTTGCGGTACGGTTCGTAGTTAACCCCTCCATAGATGAAAAGCTCAAAATTCGTGAAAAGCGCTCCAATGGTCTTTCCGGTTTTTGCTTTGAGGCGCTCAAAATACATCTGTACCCAGGAGGGTATCCCACTGATGATGGTCATGTTTTCGTCTTGGGTCTCTGCTACAATGGCATCCACTTTTTCCTCCCAATCTTCAATGCAATTGGTTTCCCAAGAGGGCATTCGGTTTTTTTGAAGGTATTGAGGTACGTAATGTGCCACAATTCCCGACAAACGCCCTAGCTTAATTCCGTTTTTTTCCTTAAGGATAGGGCTTCCTTGTAAAAAAATCATCTTTCCATCCACCACTTTCGTATTACCAGTCTCGTGGATGTAGCACAAAATGGCATTTCGCGCAGCACGGATGTGGTAGGGCAAGGATTCTTTGGTAAGCGGAATGTATTTTACCCCCGAGGTTGTCCCTGAGGTCTTTGCAAAATACAGTGGTTTTCCGGGCCATAACACATTTTCATTGCCATCAACAGCCTTGTCAACGTAAGGCCTTAACGCCTCATAATCCCGGATGGGGACTCGCTTTACAAAGTCTTGGTGGGTTTTTATTTCTGAAAACCCATGGTCCTTTCCAAATTGGGTATGCGTTGCTTTGGAAATGAGTTCCCAAAAAACCCTATCCTGTGTTTCCAGTGGTTTCGAAGCCCATCTGGAAATTTGGAAAACGATTTTTTTCGCAAAGATTTTGGCTCCGAAAGATTTAAGGCTCATTTCAATTAAAATCGATGAAGTTTCTGGGATTAATGGGATAGCCATCGCTCCAAAGTTCAAAATGGAGGTGCGGCCCTGTCGTAAATTCTCCTGTGTTTCCTGAAATGGCAATCACTTCCCCAGCTTTTACCAAATCGCCCTGGCTTTTGGTGAGCGAGGCATTGTGTTTGTAAACAGAAATCAAATTAACATTGTGCTTAATAATGATCACATATCCCGTTTCGGCGGTCCATTCCGCAAAAATTACCGTACCATCCGCAGTCGCTTTCACCGGACTGTTGGGCGCAGTAACTAAATCGACTGCAAAATGTTTTTCCTCTGGATGGTAATCTTCCGTAATCGTCCCCGAAACAGGGGGAAAGAGTACGAAGTTAATCTCGGGGTTGTCAGTAAGCGGATTGTATTTGTCTTCTTGCCGAACTTTTTCCCTAAGCAACGAATCTTCCTTGGAGGGTTCAAAAAATTGCTGATTTACTTCCTTCTGAACACTTTCCAGAAGCGAATCTTTGTTTAAGGTTTCTGCCTTAACGTCGCCTGTAAGCACTTTTTTGATGGAGGCGATGTATTGTTGGTTCACCAATAGTTTCTGTTGCAGGGAATCTGTTTGGTAGGTAAGTTCGGTTGCTTTTTTCTTCAAGGCGGTGGAAGAATACCCGGGGATGTATTCCCGCAATGGGGTAAAGGCAATTAAAAGTGTGGTCCCTGCAATCAGCAACAGCGCAAAAATGGTGCTGAATACAAATACATTCAAACGATTGAGTTTGAAAGAAAAGCGTTCTTCAAAAGTTTCCTCGTTCAATACCACCAAGCGGTATTTGTGCAGGAGCTTTTTCTTTATTTTTTTCCCCCTCTTCTCTTTTTTCTCCATGATGAAGCTATGGCACTACAAAGGTACATGGTTTATGCTAAACTTATGCTGAAAACGTTGTATGTTCATAATTCTTGTTACCTTTGTGGAATAAATTTTTTAAAAATGGAAGCACTGTTCTTACCCCTCGCCATCGGCCCGTGGCAAATTGTACTGATTGTTGTTGTTGTGTTGTTGCTATTTGGAGGTAAAAAAATTCCTGAATTGATGCGCGGACTTGGAAGCGGCATTAAAGAATTTAAAGATGCCTCGAAAGATGACGGTAAAAACAATCCCGACAAACTTGAAGATAAAAAATAACCCCATTTATTTCATAAAAAACCCGAGGCGCTTGCTTCGGGTTTTTTTTATGGTTCCTGCTTAACCCCCTTCAAACTTTGTCGATTTTATAATCGATTCCAGCTCAAATTGGAGATCCCGCTGTTCCATCGAAGGTGCATACGTAAAACCCTCAATGATGAGGTAGCGCTGATGGGCTTCATCTCGAATGGCGTAGTTCACAAAAGGCCCGGCCATGTAGGCGCCTTTTACTTCCCAAGTCCCTTTGGTTTCGTAAGCAAACTTATGGTCAATTTCTGTTGTAAAAAGGTAGGGGGCATAAGCTTCTTCGGTAACAAACAAGGCATCATCTTCTACTGGCAAATATCCAGAGCCTATAGTATCGCGCATTCTTACAATATCCCCAATGATGGTGGTATCCCTCCCAATAACGCTTAGCGGCACTTCATAAATAAGGATGTTGGTACTTCCGCTGGATTTCAAATCTTTCCGAATCCAGTAAAAGTCGTTACACGCCGAAGCCACCCTATAGGCCGATGGGATTTTCATGCTAATACCGAATCGTTCCGTGAGCGAATCAACTTTCAAAAGCGAAATATTGGTCCTGCGCTGACGTTCTTTTATTTCATAGGCCTTAAATGTTTGTATGATGCTTTGGTGGGCGCTGTCCAAAAGTTCCAGGAGTTTCTCTTCATTTGTTCCAGTAATAAAAGCACCTATTTGAGGCTTGGCAAAAGAGTTTTTCTTTATTTTAACAGAATCTACATCGGCAAGGGTTATATGTAAAAAGGTACGGTAGGTTCTCGCAAAATCTGTATAATTCTCTGGCTGTATCTGGTTAATGGAAAAAAGAGGTTCCTGTCTTGGAAGTCCATCCGTAGGTGCTGCAAAATATTCGCGGATCCGTTCCCCAACCTGATTGTTCCAAAGGTCGTTGGAGATCACAATTTGCAGTCCATTGATAGCTCCTACAGATTCTGGAAGGTAAACGGTATTTCTTTTTTCAGTAGAGGAATTACAGGAAAAAAACAACACACTGCAAAATAACAGCGGATAGATAAAAATTTTCATGGAACCTAAAATTTAGATGGACTTAGCCTTTGGAAACCTTTAGCGTCATCCCGGGTTTTAAATTACTTCCACTAATATCGTTCCACTTTTTCAAATCGTCAATAGAAATGCCCGGAAATTTTTTGGATATGCTCCACAAAGTATCTCCTTGCTTTACGGTATAGATTTTTGGATTGGTTGATTTTGCAGTTGAGGTTACCGAACTTGCAGCACTGCCCGATACCTTTCTGGGATAAATAGTAAGCCGTTGGCCTATATGCAACCGAGTACTCCTAAGCCCATTCCATTGTTTTATTTGTGCTACGGAAACCCCATATTTTTCGGCTATTTTACCAAGGTAGTCCCCACTTTTTACACGGTATCTAATTTTATCGTTTTGCTCAACCAATTCTGGAAGGGGTTTTTCTCGATCGTTAAATTCCTTATCCGCCAAGGCATAGATGGCTTCCTCATTGTTCAAAAATTTCCCGATGGCATCTACAGGCAATCGAAGCACATAGTCTTCATCCTTAACAACGGGGATTATTCCCAACTTGTAGGAAGGGTTCAGAAATTCCACTTCAGCCAAATCGAGATTGGTTACTTTGGCAACCTGTTCAAGTGTAATCATTCTTTTGACCTTCAGGGTGTCGGTGGCAATGTACGGAAACTTGGGCCCGTGGCTGTTGAAACCGTGCTCCTCTGCATATTCAAAGATATACATCGTGGCCAAAAAAGCTGGGACATATCCTGCCGTTTCCCGTGGAAGAAAGTCCCGAATGTTCCAATAATTGGTGTGCCCTCCCGACCTTCGAATGGCCTTGGAAACATTCCCCGGACCACTGTTATAGGCTGCGAGTGCCAGGTCCCAGTCCCCCAAGCTTTCGTGAAGGCTCTTAAGGTATTTTGCGGCTCCTTCGGTGGCCATGATGGGATCGCACCTTTCATCAACGTAACTACTCACTTCCAAACCAAACAATTTCCCTGTTTGAAACATGAATTGCCAAAGGCCTTTGGCGCCCACTCTAGATGTTGCCTTGGGATCCAATGCAGACTCTACGATGGCCAGGTATTTCATTTCCAATGGAAGTCCTTGTCGGTCCAATTCCTCTTCAAACATGGGAAAATAATAGTCACTTAGCGCCATCAGGCGAGCCATCGTTTTTCTTCGGTTTTTCAAGTAACCCTTGATAACGCTTTCCAGTGAAGGGTTGTATTCTACGTGAAAAGGTGTTCGGGCATCCAATTCCTTGAGTCGTTTTTTCAACACCTCAGTAGGAAGCTCCTCGTACTCGGTAGGTTCAAAATTCATTTCGGTTACGGAACCATAAATCTCTTCAAACAAATCATTGTTGTACAATTGGTGGAGCCACAGCGAATCTATTTTCTTAGCCCTATATAAATCTTCCAGTTGATAAACAGTGGTATCCTTTACTGTTATTGAATACTGAACCTTCGAGAAATCCCCATCTGGTTGTGTAATCGCAACCGTATCGATTATTTGAATATTCTTTTTTGGAAGTTCAGTACTATCACCTTTGGAAGCAATACGAGTTTGCGAAAACAGGGCTGTAGTAAATAATAATGCAATCCAATAGATCCCCTTCTTAAACATAGGCATATAACGAGGCAGTAGGTTAAAAATTTTCTATAAAAATACAGATTTACTCCAAATTCGTCGATTTTTAACATTTTATTCCAGAATGGCCGCAATGCCAGGCAGCGTTTTTCCTTCCAGCATTTCGAGCATGGCGCCCCCGCCTGTAGAGACGTAGCTCACTTTATCCCCGAAATCAAACTGCTTTACTGCGGCAACACTATCGCCGCCTCCTACCAAGGAAAACGCCCCATTTTTGGTGGCTTCGGCAATGGCTTCACAAACCGCAATGGTGCCTTTGGCAAAATTGGGCATTTCAAAAACACCCACGGGGCCATTGAACAAAATGGTCTTGGAAGCCAAAATCACTTGCGAAAAAGATTCAATGGTTTTGGGGCCTACATCCAAGCCCATCCAACCATCGGGGATTTGATTTATTTCGGTCACTTCTGTTTTAGAGTCGTTCGAAAATTTTTCAGCAATAATGCTATCGGAAGGTAAATGAACCTGCACCTTTTTTTGCTTGGCTTTTTCAAGAATTTCGAGGGCAAGTTCTTGTTTGTCATCTTCAACAAGGGAATTCCCAATCTTCCCTCCCTGTGCTTTCACAAAAGTAAAGGCCATCCCTCCTCCAATGATAAGATGGTCAACCTTGTCCAGTATATTCTCAATGATGGTAATTTTGGAAGAAACTTTTGCCCCACCAATAATAGCTGTAACAGGAGGTTGGCTGTCTTCCAATACCTTGTTTACATTTTCGATTTCTGAAGCCAGTAAATAACCGAAGCATTTGGTCTCGGGAAAAAATTGAGCTACCACCGTAGTTGAAGCATGGGCACGGTGCGCGGTTCCAAAGGCATCATTCACGTAAATATCGCCGCACTCGGAAAGTGCTTTCGCAAAAGCGACGTCTCCCTTCTCCTCTTCCGGATGGTAGCGTAAGTTTTCGAGAAGCACAATCTCGCCAGGGAGTAGTTGAGAAAGTTCTTTGGCGACCTCCGGCCCAACACAATCATCAACAAATTTTACTGAAACGCCTAGTATATCGGAAGCAACCCCAACGACATGTTTCAGGGAAAACTCACTTTCCCTATCCTTTGGCCTACCCAAATGAGACATCAAAACGCAAGATCCGCCATCTTCCAAAACCTTAATGATGGTGGGTTTTGCCGCTTCAATCCTTGTGGTGTCCGTTACCTGCATTTGCTCATTAAGCGGTACGTTGAAATCTACCCGGATTAGTGCCTTTTTATGATTAAAATTAAACTGGTCTATCGTTTTCATTATTGGGATTTTAGTTAGACAAATATAAATTTTTATAGCATGTTTGCTGAACAAAAAAATGTAGATTTGCTTATGGAGTTCTCCGAAATCATTGGCCTCGATCACATTAAAAGTCATTTGCAAACCACCGTAAAAACCGGTCGTGTAGCTCACGCCCAACTTTTTGTGGGGCAAAGTGGTTGTGGGCTCTTACCGCTTGCCATTGCGTATGCAAAGGAATTGCTTTGCAGCAATCATAAAGCTCAAAGTGGTGCCTACACACAATGTGCCGCTAAGGTAGCTCATTTAAGTCACCCCGATTTGCATTTTGTCTACCCAATCAATAGCAACGAAACCATTAAAAAGAATCCCGTATCTGATTCATTTTCAGATGAATGGAGAAAATTTGTTTTAAAAAATCCCTATGGATCGCTTTTTCAGTGGTATCAGCAATTGGGCATCGAAAACAAACAAGGAGTCATCAATGTAAAGGAAGCAGAAGAAATTTCAAAAAAGCTTTCCCTAAAAGCCTACGAAGGCGGTTACAAAATAATGATTATCTGGATGGCTGAAAAGATGAATACTGAATGCACCAATAAAATCTTGAAGTTGGTCGAGGAGCCGCCACAAAATACCGTGCTTTTGCTTTTAACGGAAAACGAAGGGCAACTCCTCAATACCATACACTCGAGATGCCAAATTTTACACATTCCATTACTTTCGGAACAGGCCATTGTTACTTCCTTAAAAAATAAAACATCACTTCCGGAAAACGAATTGAAAAAAATTGGCCGGCAGGCCAGGGGTGATTTCAACAGGGCGCTTCAGTTACTCGAACAAGGAGGAGATGAAGGCGTTTTTGAAAGTTGGTTTGTACAATGGGTTCGCGCGGCCTTTAAAGCTAAAGGCAATAAAAAAGCCATTCAGGAACTCTTGCAGTGGAGCGACATGATGGCAGGAAGTGGCAGGGAAGTGCAAAAAAATTTCCTTTCTTATTGCATCGAATTGTTTCGGCAGGCTTTACTGAAAAACTATCGAACAGAAGGGCTAATCGATTTGGAAACAAAGGATCCTAAATTTTCAATCGAGAAGTTTGCACCCTTTGTACACCAAAACAACATTTTTGAAATTCTATCAGCTCTGGAAAATGCCATCTTCCATATTGAACGCAATGGAAATGCCAAGATCATTTTTACCGACCTCTCCATCCAACTTACCCGCTTCATTCATGAAAAAGAGTTGGCATAAGCGCAATCTATTACAGCATTTTTAATGATAAGCAATGTTGATGCGCATTAAAGTCAAATAAGGCGATTTGTGCGTCTTTTTGATTTTGGGCGTCTTATTCCACAGAAAGTAAAACAAAAAGGGCGTATGGGCCTTAAATGGGCCTAAACCTTTTTGAATAGGTACGTATGGGAAGAATATTCTTTTGATCGCATTCCCGAAAGGTTGGAAAGCAATCCTATCCATAAAGCTTTGAGTGAAAATGTACGTCCTGTTTTGTACTTCTCTGAAAGCAGGCTTACATAAAAAGAATCGAAAAGCATGGGTCGCACCGCTATTAGTTTCATCTCCCTTCGAAACAAACGCACGATTCCTTTTTTTGAAAAATGCCACAAATGCCTGGGAACATCGTAAGCCGCCCAAAACTGGCTGTAGTGTTTTGCATCATATGAGTTGAAGTTTGGGGCCGCAATGATTAAAACACCATTCCTTTTCAAATGATTACTTATTTTAAGAAGGGCCTCATCCAAATCTGGCAGATGTTCGATTACATGCCAAAGCGTAATTACATCAAATTGCTTTTCGGGAAGATGTTCCCACGAAGAAAGAAGGGGAATCCCCTTTTTTTGAGAAATGTCCCTGGCCAGTTCATTTATTTCTATTCCGGCAATCTCCCAGCCCTTGGATTGAGCTCTTTTCAAAAATTCTCCAGTGCCTGCTCCAACATCCAATACGGAACCGTATCCACCATTGAATTTATGGATAAGCCTTACCTTCTTCCCAAGACTATAGGACTTAACCCATTGGTAAAGTTTGTCAAAAAGTCCCTTTTTGGAATCGGTATGCGAAATGTATGATTCGCTTTGATAATACAAAGGAAGTGCTTCAGCGGCAGGCTTAGGACTGGTTAGCAAAATGTCCTTTTCTGCGTTCCAATGAAGTTCAAATGTTTTTCCAGAAACCAAAAAATCCTTGGTTTTTAAAAAAAGAGTCTCCGATTGCTTATTTAAATCTGAATGGTGTTCCACGTGAAACAATACTATTTATCTTCCCATGTAAACAAGCAAAACCGAGATATCGTTGGGGGACACCCCGCTAATCCTTGAAGCTTGAGAAACGGTTTTAGGCTTAATTTTGCTTAATTTTTCAACAGCTTCAAAAGAAAGTGATTTCAACCGCGTGTAATCAAAATTGTCGGGTATTTTAATGCCTTCCAAACGATTCAGCTTATCCGCATTGGCTTTTTCCTTTTCAATGTATCCAGCGTATTTAACCTGAATTTCTGTTTGTTCCAAAGATTCATGATCCAGTTCATGCAAATTTACGTATTGCTCTACTTCCTTAATTTGGCACATATCGGCCATAGTGATGTTGGGTCTTGAAAAAAACTTGAACAACTTATCCCCTTGCTTAACCAAAGCCGATTGCTTGGATTCGAGTATGGGATTGATGATTTCCGGGGTTACGCTAGAGTCCTTAAAAAATTGAATAAACCCATCACTCTTGGAATACTTGCGCTCCATTGCCTTCATCCGCTTTTCAGAGGCCAATCCAATTTCAAAGGATTTTGGTGTAAGTCGAAAATCAGCATTGTCCTGGCGCAGTAAGGTTCGATACTCTGCTCTTGAAGTGAACATTCGGTAGGGCTCTTTGGTTCCTTTCGTAATGAGGTCATCGATCAAAACTCCTATATATGCTTCGTCCCGTTTTAAAATGAATGGGGCTTTCCCGTGAACCTTCAGATGGGCGTTGATGCCAGCAATCATTCCCTGCGAGGCTGCTTCCTCGTAACCGGTCGTTCCATTGATTTGCCCAGCAAAATACAATCCCGAAACCAATTTAGTCTCAAGGGTATGCTCCAACTGTGTTGGGGGAAAGTAATCGTATTCTATAGCATATCCTGGTCGAAAAAACTTGACGTTTTCAAAACCATCACAAGCCTTGAGTGCTTTGTATTGGATGTCTTCAGGAAGCGAAGTGGAAAAACCATTGATGTAGTATTCCACGGTATTCCAGCCTTCCGGCTCTACAAATAATTGATGGCGCTCCTTATCAGCAAAACGATTGATTTTATCTTCTATGGAAGGGCAATACCTTGGGCCAAGACTTTTAATGGACCCATTAAACATGGGAGACCGATCAAAACCTTCGCGTAGCAGGTCGTGCACCAAGGGACTCGTATGGCTCATGTGGCAAGGCTTTTGCTCTAGAAGAGGTGCCGTTTCGTCACTAAATGAAAATTTTTGGGGTTCATCATCGCCGGGCTGAATACTCATTTTACTAAAATCAAGCGATCTACCATCAACCCTAGGAGGTGTGCCTGTCTTCATCCTTCCAGCTTCAAACCCTAAAGTAACAAGAACTTCCGTAATACCAGTAGCAGCTTTCTCCCCAGCCCTTCCACCTCCAAATTGTTTTTCACCAATATGAATAAGGCCATTCAAAAAGGTTCCGTTGGTTAAAACTACCGATTTACCCTTGATGGATAATCCCAATGAAGTTTTAACGCCAACCACACGATCATTTTCAACTAATAAACCCACGACCATTTCCTGATAAAAATCAAGATTGGGCGTTTGTTCCAAGAGCAGGCGCCATGTTTCAGCAAAGCGCATACGATCACTTTGAACCCTAGGGCTCCACATGGCTGGCCCCTTGGATTTATTCAACATTTTAAACTGTATGGCGCTTTTATCTGAAACAATGCCGCTATACCCCCCCATAGCATCAATTTCCCTAACAATTTGCCCTTTAGCAATACCCCCCATAGCAGGATTACAGGACATCTGGGCAATATGCTGGAGATTCATTGTGACCAACAACGTCCTAGAGCCAAGATTAGCAGCGGCAGCGGCAGCTTCTGAGCCAGCATGACCAGCCCCCACAACAATCACATCGTATTCGTTTGCAAACATTTTTTAATGTTTCACGTGGAACGTATTTTACAAAAATCGCAAATATAGTCTAAATGTCTAATATTCAATGTTTTAAATTATGATATTTTAAAATCAGGCGAATAAAAAGGAAATTCGTGCTAGGTTTTGGTCTTCCTTAACACGCATTGTTGAAATTTGTTCAGCAGATTTATCTTGATAGCCACACAAATGAAGCAGACCGTGGACCATTACCCTACAAACTTCTTCCATAAAAGATGCCTTAAAATTTAACGCGTTCTCTGCAACCCTATCGATTGATATATAAATTTCACCGTTTAATTGGTTTCCTAAAGAATAATCAAAGGTAATGACATCCGTAAAGGTGTCGTGATTAAGAAATTCGAGATTAATTTGATGTAAAAAAGCATCATCACAAAAAACAAAATCCAAGTCCCCGATAGTACAACCCTCTTCGTTCGCGGCATCCGCCAACCAAGTTGAAATTGCATTGGCATGGTCCAATTGAAAAGAGGTTTCGGAAAAAAACTCAATCATGCCTATCGTTAAAATACTTTTGAACTTCCTTTTTATATTCGAAGTGCAAAGGTAGGGCTTCCCTGTTTAGGATTTCTTCCTGATTAAAATATTTTTTAATGTCTTCGGGAGCCAATCGAAGGGTATTGTTGAATTCTTTAAGATTAGTGCGCGATTCGCGACGCTCTTCCTTACCTTGCTCTAAATCGGCCTCGGTAAGTTTCAACAATTCGTACTGTAGGTTTAAAATTCGTTCTAGGGTACGCTGATTAAATCCTTTCTCTAACAATTGTTGCTCAATACCTTCCATTTCCTTGATTATTTGACCGCCCTTCCCGTCTAGGCCCTCTTTGCTAAGTTTGTCTTGCAATTGGTTTCGTAATTGTTGTTGCTGTTTGTAAATCTCATAAATAGCGCCATTCATATCCTCTCTATAGGACTCTGATTCGCCATCGTTACCATTATTGCCGTTTTTGTTTCCTTTGCCTCCTTTCCCACTTTGTCCATCTTTTCCGGAACTGCCTTCTCCCTCACCGGAATTGCCTTCATTTCCTTGTTTGCCTTCCTGTGTTCCTTTTTCATTCCCTTCGGACATACCATCTTGCATTTGTTGTCCCAAACTCTTTTGTTTCTGAATGATATCTGGCAGCTGAAAGCCGCTACCTTGACCTTGGCCAGACCCTTGTCCTGCACCAGGCATTCCCATGGCCATAGCCTGCATATTCCCCAAAAGTTCGCTAAGCAATATAGCGAGCTCATTGGCGCCCGTAACCGTATACTGCTGGCTAGAAATGCCCGTTCGTAAGCTGTTATCGGCTAACCTTTCAAGGGATTTGTCCAGGTTAAAGGAAACCTCTGTCAAAGCTTCGTTGATTTCTTTACTGATAAGCGGTTGGCGCAACGAAAGCGCAAAAAGGCTGTCGTCAATGTGCTGGAAATTCAATTTCAAATCATTTTGTTCATTAAGTTTCCTTCCAAAGGCGGCACTACCATAATCAATCATTTTAAACTGCTTCATCAAATCTTCCTGTTCGAAAGAAAATACAACCAAATTGTCCAATATTTGACGAAGCATCTCAACATCTTCATTGATCATCTCCATTTGACCTCCCATCATCCCGGATTGCATTTGTTGGCTCATTTGTTTCATCTTCTGGCCGGCATTCTTCTGGTTTTGCTGGGCTCCATTTTGGTTCTGCTGTTCCAGCTTATCGGTCGCCTCTTGCTGTTGTTGTTTCACCTGCTCTTCTCCTTTGGAATCCTTTGGTATGTCCATAGGTTCTTTTAAGCCCTCATTTTCTTTTTGAAGTTCGTTCATCTCTTTTTGAAAATCCTCAAACTTCTCGTTAAGCTCTTCTTGCTTTTCCTTGGTATTCTCCTCGGAATCCTTTTGGGATAATTTTTCTTGTTCTTCGCCCAGTTTAAAGAGTTCTTCAGCCAATTTTTCGGCTTTCTTAGTTACATAATAGCGTTTGGTAAGCTCTACCAATTGCTCGAGATTCTTTTCCTGGTTTTTGTTTTGCTTTGCAAGCTGTTCCAGCTTTTCGGAAAATTCTTCTTTGTTGATTTTATCCTGAAGCCGTTCCAGTTCTTCAAGCAATTTCTCGTTTTCCTGGAGTTGTTCTTCGTTTTCGTTCAAACGCTCTTCCAACTGCTCCTTAAAGGGGTCTTTATCTTCTTTATCGGGTTGAAAATTCTGCAAATCTTCCTTCATTTCCTTGGAGAACTTTTGCATCATTTCTTCTTGTTGTTTTTGGCGTTTCAAAAATTCCTCGAGTTTTTTCTTGTCGTTCCAATTAAGCGCTTCTTTCTCCTTTTGGGTCTTGTTGATGTCTTCGAGGCGCTTTTCTTGATCTTTGAGGTTCTTAAGCGTTTTGGAAAGATCCTCTATGGTTTCCCCTTGTTTGTTGAGCCATTCTTTTTCTTGTTCTTCTTTGGTTAGCTTTCGAAAGGTGTAAAAAGCCGACTTGGAGGATTTGTGATGGTGAATGGCATCGTTGTCAAATACTTCAAAATAATATTCGTAGGAAACGCCCTCCTGCAATTTCAAATTCCCTGGGAATTCATATGCAAATTGATCAAAATTGGAGGTGCTCACAGGAAGGGAAACTTTGGTGCTCTGGGTTTCGTCGCCTAAGGGATAGTAAACAAGTTGAAGCTTCGTAAGACCGTAATCATCAGAAACTTGCCCTAGGAAATAATACGTTTGAAGCGAGAGAGAATCCTGCCTGGACTCCACGGAAATATCTGGATAGGCATCCTTCACCACAGCCAATGAAAACGACAGGTTTTCATAATCCCTAAGCTGTTCGTTAGAGGTAGTGATGGTATAATCCAATTTTTGATAAACGCCCTTTCTATAGGTAAAATTTTGATCTTCCTTTTTGAAGGATACCATCGTATCTTCAGTTCTAAAATGTACCACGTCTGTATTTTTAGTGGCAAGTTTCCAAACAATGACAGTACCCTCAGGAACCGATGCATTTCCAGTACTTTTCAGGGTTTCGTCCTTTTTCCCAGTGTAAGCAGGATAATCTAAAACCATATCAAAGCCCAATATGGAAGGGGTTTTTAGCACCTCGAGGCGGTAGGGCTTCGAAACCACTTTGTTGGCGTGAAAGCGGAAATCCAAATCCTCATTTGGTTGCTGAAATGTATACTCAAACAATCCGGGGCGGGTCTGTTCCAAATAATACGTTTCATTATTGTATTGGATGGTGACATTATTTGGCGCTATAGAGCCTTCCGTTTTGACCCGTATCGTGAAATTTCTGTTTTCGATGGCTTTAAGTGTATCCGTCTGGAGAATAAACCGAAAAGGGGCCGGGGGCTCAAAAGCCGTGTCATAATGAACGACACGTTCATAACTGCTCGAAAAAAGGTGGGCATCCCAAAACAAGGTAACGAGCACAATTACCAAAACCGGTAAGGCGGCGTATTTTAAGTACTTCAAGTTCTTTCGAAAATTGATAGCCCGAACAAATGGAATGGGCTGAAGCTCTGTTGCCTTTTGATCGATGCTGGCCGCCAACAATTCCGATTCTCGCTGGTTTTGATTGAGTTGAATAACATTAAGCAGCTTATCACTAACTTCCGGGAAATGGCTTCCAATGATTTTCGAGGCTTCTTCATGCCCTATTCCCCCCTGAAGTTTAAAGAGTTTCGCCAGAGGGAGTGCCACAAACCTTGCAAATAATGCAACCTCCACGGCTACAAAAACCCAAAAAAGTAGTGCCCTACCCGTAGTGCCTAACCACAGAAAATGCTCTATTAACAATGTTAGTATAAAGTAAAGCAGCCCAATGGCAAAAAAAAGTATTGCTCCCTTGATTAATTCATTGATATAATACTTCCGGATGAACTCCTCAAGCTTTTGTTGTATGATTTTAAATGTGCTCAAAATTTGCGATAAGACACTAAATTAAAACAAAAATTACACCAAGAAAGCCATTTTAGCAAAGATTTATGGCTCTCGGCACTAAATACACTTCCATGGCCATTTTATCTGAGCCATCAGAATTGTATCTTTGCCCCTCTAAATAAGATTTCATGCCACAAAAAGTCCGTGTCCGCTTTGCCCCGAGCCCTACAGGCCCACTCCACATTGGCGGGGTGAGAACCGCTTTGTACAATTACTTGTTTGCCAAAAAGCACGGGGGCGACTTTTTATTGCGCATCGAGGACACGGATCAAAGCCGTTACGTGGAAAAGGCTGAAGATTATATCGTGGAAACCCTAAATTGGCTACAAATTCCCTTTGATGAAGGTCCAGGAAACGAAGGCCATTGTGGGCCCTACAGGCAGAGCGAAAGAAAAGCACTGTATCAACAATATGCTGATCAACTAATCGCTACAGGAAAAGCCTATTATGCTTTTGACACTTCTGAAGAGCTTGAAGCACACCGAAAGCAGCATGAAGCCGAAGGCAAAACATTTATTTACAATTGGCACAACCGCAAAAAACTAAAAAACTCCCTTTCCCTTCCTCCGGAAGAAATTGAAAAAAGACTGCAGCACACTGATTTTGTCATCCGATTTAAATGTCCCGAAGGTAAAACACTTCAGCTTAAAGACCGTATCCGAGGCGATATAGAAATAGACACTAACACATTGGATGACAAGGTGTTGTTCAAAAGTGATGGCATGCCAACCTATCACTTGGCCAATATCGTAGACGACCATTTAATGGAAATTACCCATGTAATCCGTGGGGAAGAATGGCTGCCCTCCCTGGCGCTACACCAACTGCTCTACGATGCCTTTGATTGGAAAGCTCCAGAGTTTGCGCATTTGCCTCTTATCCTAAAGCCTTCCGGAAAGGGGAAATTGAGCAAGCGTGATGGGGAATTGGGCGGGTTTCCTGTTTTTCCATTGGAGTGGCACACAGAAAATGAAGTGTTCATGGGCTTTCGGGAAGAAGGCTATTTACCCGAAGCGGTGGTTAACATGTTGGCCCTTTTGGGCTGGAACCCAGGGACCGAACAAGAGTTTTTTTCACTCAAGCAACTCGTGGATGTATTTTCCTTGGAGCGGGTTAACAAGGCAGGCGCCAAATTTGATCCTGAAAAGGCCAAATGGTTTCAACACCATTACCTGCAGGAAATGGACGAGAAGATTCTCATTAGTGGTTTTAAGGATCTTTTGGCGTCCAAAAATATCTTTCCGAATAATGATGTGCCAAAAATTGTGTCATTGCTGAAAGAGCGGGCCACTTTTATAAACGATTTTTGGGAACAGGGAAGTTTCTTTTTTGAAGGCCCAAAGTCTTATGATGAAAAGGCCTTTCAAAAAGCTGTAAATGCCGATACACCACAACTCCTTGGTGAGGTTTCCAAAATCATCCAGGAAACAGAGAAATTTACCGAGGATGTCCTTTCGGAAAAAATAAAAGGCTGGATTACTGCATCCGGTATTGGTTTTGGAAAGGTAATGATGCCGCTTCGCTTGGCCCTTGTGGGCGAAATGAAGGGGCCAGAAGTGTTTTCGATTATTGAAGTGCTGGGCAAGGAAGAAAGCTTGTTAAGGATTCAAAATTTAATCGTCCAAAAGCCTTAAAAAAACACATACCCTCCAAAAACCCACATTCCAACATTTCCTTTAAACCCACCTTCGGGCTTGGCAGTTGCCAACGCTTCGGAATCGTTAAAACGGTTGAATACATTGGTCACTCCATACTGGTATTGCACATTTAGTCGAAAGTGTGTGAGCCCAACTGTAATTCCACCAGCCACATGCAGATGCACGCGGGAAATGTTTTCAATGTCTGAAGCCTTGAGTGTCTCGTAACCATCCAAAACATAGTTTTCTTGGGCTTCCTGGTTTGGCTTCAATTTGCCATTTACATTCAGGATGGGGCCAAAATCTAGTGAAAGGTAATGCCCAACCAGGTTGTAGCTCCCCAAAAACTTCACCTGCACACTCGAAAGGGTATAGTCGATGTAGCGCTCGTCAAATCCGTTGATGGGGCTGGTAAAATCCCTGCCAAGGATTCCCAATTCATTTTGGAAAAAAGTAATCCCGTACTCCAAGTCGAAGTTATTGTAAAAATCGCCACGGGTAACAAATCCAAGTGCAAACCCTGTTCCCTGTTTGGTGTTGAAATGATTGGTTTCAATATTGAACAGTGTTACGCCACCCTGAAGGCCCAGCAAGTTGTAATCTTCCCTTACATGTTGGGCGTTTGTGGTATTAAAAAAAGCGAGGAATAACGTAACTAAGAAGAGGTTTTTTAGACTCATAAAGTAATTCATTTAGGGGCTAAAAGTAGCCTTAATTTTGTATCTTCAAACGATAAATTCACTTAAATATTTAAAACTATGGGCGGAATGTTACCTATTGTATTCGTAGTGGCTGCATTTTTTGTACTACTGATGTTTATTTTCACTGTAAAGCAGCAAACAGCAGCAATTATAGAACGGTTTGGAAGGTTTGAAAGCATCCGGAGTTCGGGCTTGCGTTTTAAAATTCCAATGGTCGACCGCATTGTTGGTCGCATCAACTTGAAAATCCAACAGTTGGATGTCATCGTGGAAACAAAGACTAAGGACGATGTTTTTGTTCGATTGAAAATCTCGGTCCAATTTCAGGTAATCAAAGACAAAGTATATGAGGCATTCTATAAGTTGGAAAGCCCGCATGACCAGATTACTTCTTATGTTTTCGATGTAGTGCGCGCTGAAGTGCCAAAAATGAAGCTGGATGATGTTTTTGAGCGTAAAGACGACATCGCCATCGCCGTGAAGGCAGAACTTAACGATGCCATGGTGGATTATGGCTACGACATTATTAAAACCCTGGTCACCGACATCGACCCAGACCAACAGGTGAAAGCGGCCATGAACCGTATCAATGCGGCCGAACGCGAAAAAGTGGCCGCCGAGTATGAGGCAGAAGCCGAACGCATCAAGATTGTTGCCAAGGCCCGGGCAGAAGCAGAAAGTAAGCGACTACAAGGTCAAGGTATTGCAGACCAGCGAAGGGAAATTGCCCGTGGTTTGGAAGAATCGGTGGAAGTGTTGAACAATGTGGGGATCAATTCCCAAGAGGCTTCAGCACTTATTGTTGTAACCCAGCACTACGATACCCTTCAGTCTATTGGTGAAGAGACCAATACCAATCTCATCCTGTTGCCCAATTCACCGCAAGCGGGAAGCGACATGCTCAACAACATGATTGCCTCTTTTGTAGCCAGCAACCAGATTGGGGAAGAAATGAAAAAACAGAATCGCGCTTCAGGACTAGGAGGTTCGGCCAACAAGAAAAGGACGCCTCCCGCACAAACTGACAACGATGTTGCGTATTAAAAAAAGCCCTCAAATTGAGGGCTTTTAATTTTTACTCTTCAGAAATTTTTGCCCACGAATCCCTAAGGGGTACCGTTCTGTTAAAGACTTTATGGCCCGCTGTGCTGTCGCTATCGACCACAAAATATCCCAGTCGTTGAAACTGAAAATGATCTCCTGGGGCTGCGCCCTCAAGACTGGGTTCGGCGTACCCCGTAATTACCTCCAAGGAATTGGGATTGATGAATTCCATAAAATCTTTCTCTTTGTGAGTGTCGGGAGATGGTTCTGTGAACAAGCGATCGTACATCCGCACTTCCACTGAAAGTGCTTCCTTAACAGAAACCCAATGAAGTGTTCCTTTTACTTTTCGAAGGGAAGCTTCCGTGCCGCTGCCGCTTTTGCTGTCAGCGTCATAGGTACAATGAATTTCGAGAATGTTGCCTTCTTCGTCTTTTACCAAACGTTCTCCTTGAATAATGTACGCATTTTTCAAGCGCACTTCCTTGCCCAGTGACAGTCTAAAAAACTTTCTGTTGGCTTCCTCCATAAAATCATCGCGCTCTATGTATAGTTCTTTTGAAAAGGGGACTTTTCGGTATCCCGCATTTTCATCCTCGGGATTGTTTTCGGCTTCCAGCCATTCGGTCTTCCCAACAGGATAATTGGTAATAACCAACTTTACGGGGTCCAAAACCACCATGACACGAGGAGCTTTTTGGTTCAAATCCTCTCGGGCACAGAATTCCAAATGGGAAACGTCAATAAGGTTTTCCCGTTTTCCAACCCCAATACTGTCGGCAAAATTCCGGATGGAATTGGGTGTATAGCCTCTTCTTCTAAGTCCAGAAATGGTGGGCATTCGAGGGTCGTCCCATCCCTTTACCACTTTATCCTGTACCAGTTTCAACAATTTTCTTTTGCTTACCACCGTGTGACTCAGGTTTCTCCGGGCAAATTCCCTTTGTTTGGGACGCAACTTTTTTGGGTCGTACACCTGGTCCAAAAACCAATCGTAAAGTTCCCTATGGGGCAAAAACTCTAAGGTACAGAACGAGTGGGATACTTGCTCGAGGTAATCACTTTCCCCATGGGTCCAGTCATACATAGGAAAAATCTTCCAATCGGTTCCCGTTCGGTGGTGGTGTTTGTGCATGACGCGGTACATAACCGGGTCGCGCATCAACATATTGGGCGAAGCCATATCAATCTTGGCCCTAAGCACATGCTGCCCTTCTGGAACTTTACCCTCCTTCATTTTTTGGAAAAGCGCCAAGCTTTCAGCGATGGGGCGGTTTCGGAAAGGGCTTTCTACTCCTGGAGAATTGGGTGTTCCCTTTTGGTTGGCAATGGTTTCGGACGACTGGGAATCGACGTAGGCTTTTCCTTCAGTAATCATTTCAACTGCCCAATCGTATAGCTGCTGGAAATAATCGGAAGCATAGCATTCGTTGGCCCAATTGAAGCCGAGCCAAGAAATGTCTGCTTTAATCGCATCCACAAATTCCTGTTCTTCTTTTGAAGGATTGGTATCATCAAAGCGCAGGTTTACAGGTGCTTGGTATTTTAGGCCCAATCCAAAATTAAGGCAAATTGATGAGGCGTGACCAATATGCAAATAACCGTTGGGCTCTGGTGGAAACCGAAAGCAAAGATCGCTTTTGGAATACCCTTGTTTTAAATCTTCTTCGATGATGTGCTCAATAAAATTGAGGCTCCTTTCTTCGCTCATACCTTAATTTAAGACTGCAAAGATACCAAAAGCACATAAAAAAGTATCTTTGCAAAAACATTTTAAATGAGCACGATACACCTAAAAAATATCCGCCTTTTTGCCAACCATGGCTGTTTGACCGAGGAGGAGAAGATTGGCAGTGATTACATCGTTAACCTAAGGGTGAAAGCCAACTTGGTTCAGGCTGCCGAAACCGATTTGCTTTGCGATACTGTGGATTATGTGCTTCTAAACAAAATTGTAAAAGAGCAGATGGCCATACGGTCAAAATTGTTGGAACATGTTGGGAAGCGGATCATTGACGCTATTTTTCAAGAAGTTCCTTTGGTGACGAAGGTAAAAGTAACCGTGGCCAAAGTAAACCCCCCTATTGGTGGCGACGTAGCTGAAGTTAGTGTTACCATGAAATCCCAACGATAGTTCATTTACAATAAAACAAACGGGAAATCACTTTTCATTCAAGGGATTCTTTTTATATTTGCCCTCTAGTTTGGCGTCTTGGCCGAGTGGCTAGGCAGAGGTCTGCAAAACCTTTTACAGCGGTTCGAATCCGCTAGACGCCTCAAAACCTCCATGAAATCGTGGGGGTTTTTTTATGGCGCCATGTCCTCAATTTTATCAGATGGCCTCGGGATGCGGTCCAGTCCTTTTTTTACTTCATTAGGGAATAGGCCTTGCAATAGCAGTGCCACCCCAAAGATGATGATCAAAATGCTGACCCATTTTTTGGTTTTGAAAATAAAGCGAGGCGTCATTTTGCTCTTCAGCCGCTTGGCCAAGGATATTTTAAAAAGGTCGGTGAGAAAGAAGGCGGCTAAAACCGTTACCAAAAATAAAAACACCCCATTTTCAGATTCAGTCAATGCGTTGGCCATAATGATGGTTCCGATCCATCCTGCCAGGACTCCAAAATTGACAAAATTCAGCAAAAAGCCCTTTAAAAAGAGTCCGCCCAAATTTTTTTTGGTGTGAACGGCATAATGTTCGCGGACAATTTTGATGAATGATTTTGAAGTTCGTATGTACGAAATAATTCCGTAGGCAATCAATATAACCCCTCCAAAAATAAGCACTCCGGGCTCGTCTTTGATGCGCTCCAGAATTTTGCTGGTACTGAAATAAGCGATGAGAATGAAAACAATGTCGGCAAAGATGGCGCCTAAGTCAAAAAATACTCCGGCCCTAAAACCTTTGGTGATGCTGGTCTCTATCAAGGTAAAAAAAACAGGGCCAATGGCAAAAGCCAAGATAAAACCATAAAGGGCGGCGTAAAGCAAACCATCAAACATGTCTTAAAAGTACAAAATCCTAAAACGTCTACCGAAAGAATTTAGGGACTTAATTGCTTTTCAAAAACTATTGCCCGGAGTGCTTATTTTTGGAGGGGTTTTGATGGTCTTTCGGGGTAGCTAATTTTTTGCCATCAATCCATCAACTTGATGCGCCCGCCAGCAAATTTCTTTTCATTGACGGTTTTTGGATGCCCATAAACGTATACATCGCCACCAGCCGTTATTTTAATATCTGCCTTTTCTGTGGCATAGATGTCGGCTTCGCCTGCAGCAGTAATTCCAATAGCCGTTTCTTTGGTTTTGAGATCCTTCCCTTCAAAAATCCCTCCTGTAGTAATGTAAATTTCTTGAGTGGTAGCCAATCCTGATGCTTCAACGATACCTCCGGTTACTGTTTTGATTTTAGCAAAATCGACTTGCATCCCCACTTTGATTTTGCCCCCTTCCTGTGCCCTCAATTCAATGGAATTTTGAGAAATCATTTGGTTACCTACGATAAACGCACCTTCGTTGGCATCCAAGACCTCAACATTCTTAAAGTAAACCTCGATGTAGGTATCATCGCCTTGAAATACTTTGTCAGCCTCCATCCTTATTTTCAGTTTGCCATCCTTGTTTACAATGACCACATCTTGCGTGTCATCGCCTTTAATGACCACTTTGTTATCGTTGGATTGAATTAAATTGACTTCGATTAAATCGTACACTTTCAACTCGTTGAAATCGCCTACTTCTTTGGTAATGATTTTTTGAGCAAAAATTGGAAGGGTTAGTATTGATAAAAGAAAGGAAAAGAAGAATTTCATGATATCTTGGTTTTGTTTTAATAAAGACCACCCCTCTTTGAAAGTGTTACAGTTTTAGCTTTCAAAAATCCTCCCGGTGTCCCAACATCAAAAAATCTAGGTGTTTTTTCACCAAGTCCGCATTTTTAACCTTAACATAAACCTCGTCCCCTAAACGATAGATATTGTGAGTGCTTTTGCCAATTACAGCAAACTCATCTTTGTCAAAAACATAGTGGTCGTCTTTAAGGTCGGCTAGCCGCACCATTCCTTCACATTTATTTGAAATTATTTCCACATAAACTCCCCACTCTGTTACGCCTGAAATAACACCCAAAAATTCTTGGTCCTTATGATCCATCATGTATTTAACCTGCATGTACTTGATACTGTCGCGCTCTGCATTGGCAGCCAATTGTTCCATATCGCTGGAATGGGCACACTGCTCTTCAAATTTCTCTTGCGGCGCGCTTTTCCCCCCATCCAAATACTGCTGTAACAACCTATGAACCATGATATCTGGATAGCGCCTTATGGGCGATGTAAAGTGCGTGTAGTAGTCGAACGCAAGCCCATAATGACCAATGTTGTTTGTCGTATAGACCGCTTTACTCATGCTTCGTATGGCCAAAGTATCGACCAGGTTTTGTTCCTTTTTGCCAACCACGTCCGATAACAATTTATTGAGGGATTGTGAGGTACTTTTTCGGTCACGGGTATTCAACTTATACCCAAAACGCTTGATGATGTTTTCCAGCTGGGCTATTTTTTCATCATCGGGTTCATCATGAACCCTGTAAACAAAGGTTTTTTTGTCTTTTTGTTTTCCTATGTATTCTGCCACACTTCGGTTGGCCAAGAGCATAAATTCTTCGATAAGCTTATTGGCGTCTTTGCTTTCCTTGAAATAAACTCCTTCTGGATTGTTATTTTGATCCAATACAAACTTTACTTCAACTTTATCGAAGGAAATCGCCCCGTGGTGCATTCGCTTTTTTCGGAGTATTTTGGCCAGACGATCCAATTCCAAGACTGCTGTTACCAAATCATTGCTTACCTGATAGGTTTTACCTGTGAGGGAAATGTTACCTGGGATGGTATTTTTTTGTGATTCGATAATTTCTTGTGCTTCTTCATACGCAAATCGGGCATCACTGTAAATGACCGTCCTACCAAACCATTTGTTGAGTACTTCTGCTTTATCATTCATTTTGAAGATGGCCGAAAAAGTGTATTTTTCTTCTTTAGGGCGTAACGAACAGGCATTGTTGCTCAATATTTCGGGCAACATTGGGACCACGCGATCCACCAAATAGACCGATGTTGCCCGTTCATACGCTTCATCATCCAGTAAAGTTCCAGGTTTCACATAGTGCGATACATCGGCTATGTGAATTCCTATTTCATAATCACCCCCATCAAGCTTTTTGAAAGAAAGGGCATCGTCAAAATCTTTGGCGTCTTTTGGGTCGATGGTAAATGTCAACACGTCGCGCAGATCTCTTCTCTTTTTGATCTCTGCAGGCTGAATGGAAGTATCCAATTGGTTTGCAAATCGTTCTACTTCCGAAGGAAATTCATAAGGCAGTCCATATTGCGCTAAGATGGCGTGGATTTCAGTTTGGTGATCGCCGGCCTTGCCCAATACTTTCAAAACCGATCCAATGGGCGAATCGCTATGCGCTTCCCAACCCTCCATCTTCACCAACACTTTGTCGCCGGTCTGTGCTTTGTTGATTTTACTTTTTGGAATAAAAATATCGGTGTATAATCCATAACCAGGGCATTCTACAAAAGCAAACGTATCAGACACTTGGATGGTCCCTACAAACTCGGTGCGTTTGCGTTGCAATATTTTAGTTACCTCACCTTCAGTTCTTCCGCCTTTTTTTCTTTTGAAAACATAAACTTCAACCACATCGCCATTTAAGGATTTATTGAGGTGCTTGTTTTTTACAACAATATCATCTTCCCTCCCTTCAACAATAACAAATCCCTTGCCCCTGGATGAAATATCCATAACACCGGTAAGGTAGTTCTCCGAAGGTTTTAATTGGTATTTTCCCCTCTCGATTTCTTGGATGGTTCCACTCGACTTCAATTTTTGAAGGCTTTTAACAATTTGGTTTCGACTATTGGGATCGTTCAATCCCAATTTGGCCGCAATTTGTTTGTAGTTGAGTGGTTGACTGTGATCTTTTCTGAAAATGGATAGAATCTGCTCCGTAAATTGTTCCTGCTGCTGTTTTTTCCCTCTTTTCTTCCTTTTCCGCATGGGTAGTAAATTAATTCAGTAAAAGTACATTTATTCAATCAATAGGGCTAAACAAATGATTAAGAATTCGTATTTTAGTAGGATATGGAACATTTTGTAACCATTGCCTCTTTTACATTTCCAAGCGAATACGCTGTGCTCCGATTGCTTTTGGAGCAAGAGCAGATACGTTTCTTTTTCCAGAACGAAACCATGGTAAGCATGCTACCGTTTCAGTCCAACGCTATTGGAGGTATCCGTTTGAAGGTACATCCAGAGGATTGTTCGGAAGCCATGAGCATCATCGAAAATTTGAGTAAGGGTTCCCACCTCCGTATTGTTTAGTTATCAACATAAGAAGATACAGCTACCATTCTTTTCTTTCATTTGAAATTTAAAATTGATGTATATTATAGCTTGTTAATAGCAGGTATAACTTTATGGTATTTTCCTATGATTTTTGGTTAAACTTTTTTTCCAGAAAATTATGAACAGGATATTAGCGGGGAAAAGTATTGATTCATAACGGAATCTATTTTTTAATTGACAACTGTAGAAAACTTATTTAAACAACAAGTTTTTGATAAATAAAAGGAAGATGAATGTTTTTAAGTACTGGAAGACAGCGGAAAATTTTATAACAAAAGAAGGCTAATTTGTTTGTTTAATTCCTAAAAAATGCCATATAAAAATCCCTTTTTCAGAAGCAAATATTTTTATGGAATTTACATCAACAAATATGAACAAGTTTGTTAACTTAATTATCAGCTAAAGGTTAAGAAAACTTAAATTGCTGGCCGCTAAAGGATCAGAAAACAACCACAACAATAGGTTTTAAACGTATCTTTGTAAAAACAGAATTTATGAAATGCCCATTAGCACTATTTGCAAACCCAACGAAGAAGGAAAATAAGGGCGTGGAAGATGGAACGCCATTAAATATTTTATAGAAATGAAAATTGCCATAGGGAATGACCATGCCGGCACTGATTATAAAAATGCCATAGTTGCCTACCTTAAAGGGCAAGGTTATGAAGTTATCAATTTTGGAACCGACGCTTTAGACAGTGTAGACTACCCCGATTTTGTACATCCTGTTGCTGAGGCAGTTTCCAATGGAGCTGCTGCATTTGGTGTTTTGATATGTGGAAGTGGAAATGGAGTATCCATGACGGCCAACAAACACCAAAAAATTAGGGCTGCATTGTGTTGGACTAAGGAAATTGCCGTTTTGGCACGAGAGCATAATGATGCCAACATCATAAGTATTCCTGCCCGCTTTACAAGCGAGCCCCAGGCAGTAGGCATGGTCGATGTGTTTTTAAAAACTTCTTTTGAAGGTGGGCGCCACCAACGTAGGGTCGATAAAATAGCCTGTTCCTAATTGTGTTGTGATGGAACATTCCCACCCACACCATCACCACCATCACGATACACAGGGAAGGAACCTGCTTTGGTCCATCATTCTCAATAGTCTAATCACTTTATCCCAAATTATTGGAGGATTTTTTTCAGGAAGCCTGTCCTTAATATCCGATGCCCTCCATAATTTCAGTGATGTAGTGTCATTGGCAGTCAGTTATGTGGCCAACCGTTATTCAAAAAGAAGGGCCTCTTTCGATAAGACCTTTGGGTACAAAAGGGCCGAAATTATTGCGGCTTTCGTCAACGCCTCTTCACTCATCATTGTGGCTGTGTACTTGATATACGAGGCAATTATCCGATTTTTTCAACCAAAAACAATCGAAAGTGGGTTGGTAATTTGGTTGGCATTGCTGGGTATTTTGGTTAACGGCTTTTCGGTTTTGCTTCTCAGGAAGGGTTCGAAGGATAACATGAACCTGCGTTCTGCTTACCTTCATCTTTTTACCGACATGGCGGCGTCTATTGCAGTACTGGTGGGAGGTGTTTTGATGAAGTATTTTCAATGGTTTTGGGTAGACAGCATCCTCACGGTTTTAATTGCAGCCTATCTGTTGGTGATGGGTTTTGGTTTGTGGAAAAGCGCTTTTAGGGTGCTGATGCTTTTTAGTCCAGAAGATGTGGACCTAAGGGAGTTGCGCACCGCTATTTCGGAATTTCCGGGCATCAAGAACATACACCACATTCATATTTGGCAGCTTAACGAGAAAGAAAATCACCTAGAAGCCCACATCGATTTTTATGAGGACATTACCTTATCTGAATTTGATAAAATTCTTAATGAAGTCGAAAAGGTGCTCTTCGACCGATTTGGCATCAACCATGTAAACATCCAGCCCGAATATCAGAAGGATGATGCTAAAGACATTATTGTACAAGATTGACTATGGAAATAACCGTTAAATCCTTTGAGGAACTCTCCATCAATGAGCTTCACGACCTGTTAAAGCTTCGTTCCGAAATCTTCGTTGTCGAGCAAAATTGTGTTTATTTGGATATTGACGGAAAGGACCAAAAGGCGCTTCATGTTATGGGTACCATTGGCAATGCTCTTGTGGCCTACACGCGTTGCTTTCCTCCTGGGGAGTATTTTGAGGAAGCTGCCATTGGTCGTGTATCGGTAAATCAAGCTCACAGAAGTGGAGGATATGGGCACCAAATTATGAAAGCTTCCATGCAGGCCATTGATAAAAAATTCAAGACTAAAACCATTAAACTTTCTGCACAAACTTATTTGATTCCTTTTTATGAATCACACGGATTTGAATCCATGGGGGAAGAATATCTTGAGGATGGAATTCCTCATATCGAAATGGTAAAAAGAGCTTGATTTTTTTATTGATTTATCAATTTTAGGGGAAACTTATTTTTATATTTATAATTATTGATACTTAACCCCTATTTTTTAGGGGGTATGAATTAACTTTTTTAAATTTAGCCGTTATTAACCTTTAAATTTAAGGGCATGGGAAGAAGGCTAAATTTTATTTTCCTTTCGGTTTTAGTATTGGTGTGTTTGGTTTTTGGAACCGAATATCAGTTTATAGATCAAGCGGGAAGTATTGACAAAGGCGATACTGCCTGGATGATTGTGGCAAGTGCCTTCGTACTTTTAATGACTCCTGGATTGGCCTTTTTTTATGGTGGAATGGTGAGTAAAAAAAGCATCATTTCCACAATGTTGCAAAGTTTTGTGGCGCTGGGCGTAATTAGCATCTTGTGGGTGGTTGTTGGATTTAGCTTGGCTTTTGGTGATAGTGTTTATGGCCTTTTTGGAAACCCGGCAACGTATTTTAGTTTTAGGGATGTAACGGTCTCGCCCAATCCCGAGTTTTCCTCAACCATTCCCTTTCTTCTCTTTGCGCTTTTTCAGCTAAAATTCGCCATCATTACCCCTGCATTAATTACGGGTAGCTTTGCGGAACGCATTCGGTTTAGAAGCTATATTCTCTTTATGGTGCTTTTTTCATTGTTTATTTATGCACCACTTGCGCACATGACTTGGCATCCAGAGGGCTTATTGCGAAAGTGGGGGGTCTTGGATTTTGCGGGTGGAACCGTAGTACACATGTCGGCAGGAATTGCTGCCTTGGCAGGTGCCATCTATTTGGGAAAGCGAAAAGAAAAAATAGAACGCCCCGCAAACATCCCCTTTGTAATTTTGGGAACAGGGTTGTTGTGGTTTGGATGGTTTGGATTTAATGCAGGCTCTGCTTTGGGTGCAAATGGCGATGCGGTTATTGCCTTTGCGAATACCAACCTTGCATCTGCTGCCAGTATGATGACTTGGATTTTCCTGGATCGCTTCCAGAATAGGAAAATGTCCTCGTTGGGCGCATGTATTGGGGCGATTGTTGGTTTGGTAGCCATCACACCAGCGGCTGGGTTTGTGACAATTGGCCAAAGCATCTTCATAGGATTTATTGCTGCGATTGTAAGTAATTTTGCAATTCGTTTGAACAAAAGGACAGAAATCGATGACACCTTAGATGTGTTTCCAAGCCATGGGGTTGGAGGAATCGTTGGAATGATTCTTACTGGGGTTTTGGCAAAAGATGTAGGATTGATCTATGGAGAAACCAAAACCTTTTTCTACCACCTATTGGCATTGATTATTGTGGCAGTTTTCACCTTTATTGGGAGTTACATTCTTTACAAAATCACTGACATGCTGCTGTCAATGCGCGTAAGGGAAGACCAAGAATATCGTGGATTGGACCTTTCTCAGCACGGCGAAAATGTGGGAGATTAGAGCTTTATAGGTTTTTTTTCCAAATTTAAATCCCTTAACATATCGTGCGTAAATTTATAATGTCCTCTGCGGGTCACAATTTTGAAGCGATGATTTTTCATGCGGGTTAAAACATCCAAAAACCGCCATTTTGATTTAAGCAAGTGAGGGGCTTCACTTTTCAGGCTCACTTCAAAATAGTGCTTAATTCCAGCCCTTTCTGCCACAATATCTGGGGTGATGGAAATATCGGACCCTTTTTTGTTGTAGGATTTAGGAGTTTCATAGCCCTCCAAGTCAGCCTTAATGTTCTCAAACCCTTTTTTTTCCAGATACGCCACAGTATCCTTCAAAATAGCTTCGTTTTCTATTTTATCTACTTGTACCATAATTGTCATGATACTAAAAAATCCTGTAAAAAGCAATTAATTTTCTGTTAATAATTGATAATGAATCTATTGCCTTTTGCTCTTTACTGTTTTATTGAAAGGAATCCCAAGTTGAGTGGCAATGTTTGAATCATCTGTATGATCGGAAATATCCAAACCATATACAATTTTTTCAGGATTGTCATAGACAAAGGTTCCAAAAAGGCGATCCCAAATAGATAATATGTTTCCGTAATTGGTATCGGTCCAGGGAAGCTGGTAATGGTGGTGAAATTTATGCAGGTTAGGGGTTACAATAATGTAGCTAAGCGATTTATCCAACCACAAGGGGAATTTAATATTGGCATGGGTCCAATAGGTAAACAATACGCTCAACATTCGGTAGAAAAAATAGAAAGAGACCGGCATACCCATGATGATAACGGTAATAAGCGCAAAAATTTCACGCAACACAAAATCAAAAGGGTGGTGTCTTGTTCCCGTTGTAACATCCACATATTTGTCGCTGTGGTGCACAATATGAAGCCTCCACATCCAACGTACCTTGTGAAGCAAAAAATGGACCCCGTATTGTGCTATTAGGTCCAATGCCAACAGCGATACAATGAGTTTAATCCAAATAGGGGACTCAAAAAGGTGCAGTAGGCCAAAGCCAGATTTTTCGAGCCAAACAAATACTGCGGCTGTTGCCAATCCAAACACCACGTTGATAATAATCACAAAAGACAACAAAACAAAATTTACCTTTGCATGCCTCATTTTTTTATAGGGCAAGGAATAGAAGCGATAGTATCCTTCCAGAACCCAAAAAAACGCGATGCAAAAAACAATCCAGCCCAATTTTTGCCAAACGGGCATGAACTCAAAAAAATTCAAAAACGATTCCATCAGTTTAGAATGCGTTTGTATTTATTCGAATCGTTAAGTACAGATACGGCCTCCAGTATTTCGGGATTGTGCAAAACTTGGTACTCGTAAAGCCCTTCAGCGTAAAAATAGCGTTTTAAAATTTCATCAGAGAGAAGGGATTCAATTTCTACTTTTTTATCCAATAAGTCCTTTTGCTTCGCTTGATTGATGGCGGCAATCAGTTGATTGTAGGCAGGCTCTATACCCTTTTTTAAATGATCGTCCTCCGCACGACGCATCACTTCGGCAAGTTCTTTCTCGGTATCGGTTTCGTAGTGGAAGTTTTTCTTCTGAAGGTATTGCATGAAATCGCTAAAATCCGATTCAGAGATTTTAAACCCTTTCCAATCGTTTAATGGGTGGTTAAAGTAATAATGTGTAGCATAATCGAAAATGGCATTGTCCTTTAGTAATGCTGTGGTAATGGGGCTAAATTTTGACGATTCGAGTTCGATGTCGGGCAAAATCCCACCACCGTCATACACTTTACGCCCACCCTTGGTTTTAAATACATTGTAATTTTTTGGATCTACCCTAACTGGATCGCCATTTTCATCACGATTCCAATAATCCAAAGCTTGTATGCAACGCCCACTTGGAGTATAATACCTGGAAATAGTAACTTTCAACTGCGTGCCATAAGTCAGTTTTTTTGGGCGCTGAACCAAGCCTTTTCCAAAACTTCTGGCACCTATTATCACTGCCCGATCCAAGTCTTGAAGGCTTCCAGAAACAATTTCGCTTGCCGAAGCACTTCGTCCATTAACCAGCACCACCAATGGGATTTCGGTATCTAAGGGCTCTTTGGACGTTTTGTAGGTTTGGTTGTATTTTTCAATGACCGATTTTGTGGTGACCACAACCTCGCCTTTAGGCACAAATAAGTTTACTACGTTAACTGCTTCATGCAATAAACCCCCTGGATTTCCACGGAGGTCCAAAATGATTTTTTTGGCACCTTGGGCTTTTAAATCTTCCAATGCCGCTTTGGTTTCCAGTGTGGTCTTTTGACTGAATTTTTGAAGCACAATGTAGCCAATATCCCCATGGATCAATTGGTAATAAGGGACTGCATGAACCTCTACTTTTTTGCGGGATAAAGTTGTGGTTAATGCCTTTCCCTGACGGAGGTATGTAAGATTTACATTGGTCCCGGGAGCCCCTTTCAACAGCTCGCCCGCATCATCATCAAAATCGGATAGCGAGATGTCACCAATTTTGATGATTTCATCACCCGCTTTTAAACCGGCCTCATCCGCAGGATACCCCTTAAAAGGCTCCATGATTAGAATTTTATCCTTGAGAGTGCGTACAGAAGCACCAATTCCTGTATACGTTCCAGAATTTTTAATTCGCGCATCTTCCACCTCCTGTTCATTCCAATAGACCGTGTAGGGATCTAAGTCTTCCAACATGCCCTTTATGGCCTTATCCATCAGGGTTGCAGGAGTGGTTTCGTCCACATAATTCATGTTAAGTTCTTTGAAAAGTGTGGTGAAGATTTCGATTTGTTTGGCAATTTCGAAAAAATCGTTCTTAAAACTAGCGGTAGTTAAAAGGATTCCTATCGCTAAAAAGGAAATGATCCATTTCTTATTCATGGCTTCAGCAATTTATTTGGAAGTTTTTTTTCGGCTTCTCTTGATGTATCTACGAAGCAACAAGATACCAATTAGAACAACGATAAACAAAGGCCAAAGGTATAGTAGGCCAATAAAGAACATGGAAATGCCGTCCCAACCGCCCTTAAGGGCATTGACCATTTTTTGTCCGTAGGATAGGGTTACACCAGTTTCGGCGGTTTGTTTGTAAAACTCGATGTTAACCGTACTCAGGGATACCTTGTTTTGGAGGTAATTCAAACGACCCTGCTTCGCTTCGATTTCTTCCCGGATATTGGCCAGCTCTCGTTCAATCTCGAGCATTTCTTTCACATTTTTTGCCTGTTTTAGCAATTCCAGATACCGTTTTTCCAGTTCGTGTTTTGCCTTTAGCCGGGCTTCGAGGTCTACAAATTCTTCAGACACGTCTTGGCGGGAAATGTCCTTCTGTTCAAAATAAGGGACTCCTTCGGAAATGCCATCGATAAAGGATTGAAAATTGTCTGTGGGAATGCGGATTACCATGTTTCGGTAGATCCGGTTGTATTGTTTTCCGGCATTGTCGCCCTGAACAAATCCTTTGTATTGCTGGGTAAGCTGGATGATGCGTTGGTGGGTTTCATCGGGTTTGGAAGATTCAAAACGAAGTTGGGCAGTTTTAATAATTTTTTGATCTTGAGCTTCAAGAGGCTTCTCGGAAATGCCATCGTCCTCCACATAAATTTCTTCTGAAAGGGGCTCGTCTTGATAATCGTAATCTGCCGAAGTTTCCGATTTTGAAAGTTGGTAATTGCCATTTCCCCCATTGGAACAGGCCAGAAGGAAGCCAAACAAAAATAGACTGATTGTTTTCATAAATGAAGTTGTTTAAGCAGCGCTTTTATGGAGGAGTCAATTTGGGCATACTGCGGTTTTTTTTTATCGAGATAGATAAAGATCATTACAAATTTCCTGCCGCTTTCGTTCGTTAACAAATGTTTGTGAAGCCTGTATGCTTCGCGCATCTGGCGTTTGATGCGGTTTCTCGAAACGGAAAGTTTAAAACTACGCTTGGGTACCGAGAAAGCAGCTTGGTGCCCTTGGGCTTCTTTTTCCACCATAAAAACCACCTTGATCGGAAATTTTTTTAATGCAGCGCCTTCAGCAAATAGCTGTTCAATGAGCTTGCGGCTCTTTAGTTTTTCTTTTTTATGGAAACCCAGATTCATGCCCTAAAGATAAGAAAACAAAAAAGCCCTTTTGAAGTTGTTTCAAAGGGCTTTTGTTCTTGTAAAAATGAAGGGCCTTATTGATGGGTATAACTGTTATTTTCAAGATTGATATCGGCCATCAATTGCGTTTTGTCTAAGGTAATGGATTTTACTTTTTTTCCATTTGGAATTTCTAGCGAATAGGTAGGATCTGCCCATGTCCATGGATTCAAAACCTTTCTTTGGAGGGATGGAAAAGGATTGGCTTTTATTCCCCACATCATTTGGAGCGGTATGTAGAGGGACGTTTCGGTTCCGTCTTCGTAGGTAACGTACACATCCATTGGCATTGGCATGAGACCTATACGCTCTAAGGTTACCAATAGCCCATTTTCAAGATCGCTAACGGCCTTTATTCCGTAATCGATGGTATTGGTGGTCTGACACCAATCTTGAAGGTACCAGTCCAGTTCAAAACCGGTCACTTTTTCCGCAACACGGATAAAGTCATTTGGGGTTGGATGTTTGAAGGCCCATTCTTTGAAGTAGCGTTTTAGCGTTTTGTCAAGGTTATCCTGTCCAATGACATAACCTAATTGTGACAAAAAGACGCACCCCTTACTGTAGGCTGCAATGCCATATCCTCGATTGGTTGCGTAGCGATCGGCATGTGTGGTTAAAGGTTGTTCCTGACCACTCAAAGCTATAAAGCGGTAACCGCGGTAAGATCCTAAAAACGGATTTTCGAGACCTTCTTGCATGATTTCATTCTCTGCCCTAGCCGAAATATAGGATGTAAAACCCTCATCCATCCATTCGTGTAGACTCTCATTTGTTGCCAAAACAAACTGGAACCAGGAATGGGCCATTTCGTGGGCTGTAACGCCTACCAAACTTTCAAACTTACGTTCTCCGGTAATTAACGTACACATCCCGTATTCCATACCCCCATCACCCCCCTGTATCACAGAATACTGTTTGTACGGGTACAGGCCAACATGTTCGTTGTAATAAGCCATTAACTCAGCCGTTTTGGGCTGAAGGTTTTTCCAGTTCTCAATAATGCTTGGGTTGTTTTGATAGTAGAAATTAAGGGTTACCCCATCGGGCCCAGGATAGGTATCATGAATAAAGTCTGGGTCGGCAGCCCAAGTAAAATCATGCACTTTAGGTGCAACAAAGTGCCAAGTTTTGGCATTTTTTTGAAGCTGAGGTTCTCCTTGCAAATAACCGGTTCCTCCAACCACATAGGATTTATCTATCTTCAAGGTAACATCAAAATTACCCCAAACACCGTAGAATTCCCTTCCAATGTAAGGATCGGCATGCCAGCCTTGAAAATCATATTCTGCAAGTTTTGGATACCATTGCGTCATGGATAGTGCTACGCCCTCATCATTGTTGCGGCCACTCCTCCTTACCTGAATAGGGACTTGAGCCTCCCATTCCATTTGTAGGGTAGTGGTTTCTCCTGGCAGAATGGGTTTCTGTAACATTACTTTAAGGACAGTCCCTAACATTTCAAAAGAAATAGACTCGCCTTCTTGTTGTAGCAACGTAGGTCTAATATATCCTACCTCAGAAGGAGAAAGAGACGCAATACGATCACCTACCCTAGTATCGGGATCGGCGATAGTTCGGGAGCGCACATCCATTTCACTTCCGGGCTGAAAGGCATTGAAATACATATGGTAAAAAACATGATTCAGCGTGTCCGGGGAATTGTTGGTATAGCGAAGCTCCTGGGATCCTTTATATTGCCAAGTTTGCACGTCCATCTCCACGGACATGGTGTATTGTACTTCCTGTTGCCAATATCCTGTGTTGTTTTGAGCCAGTGAGGTCAATGCGAACAACAAGGCCCAAAAACAATTCATTAATTTCATTTTCTAGACATTTTATCAGCCATGATCAAGGCATTGTACAAATTGACCATTTTTCCGGAAACGGAAATATTTCTAAATTGATCCGTATTGGAAGGGTCCCCGTCCAAAATAACGGTGGCGCTGGACGCCAAACCACTGTCCATTAAAATGTGCTTTACTTCTTTGGCAGTCAAGGTTGGAAAATAAGAACGAATTACCGCAGCAACCCCTGCCACGGCAGGTGAGGCCATAGAGGTTCCTTGTAGGAATTCGTAGGTACTCAAAGGCGTGGTAGACCAGATTTTTACTCCTGGGGCAAAAACATCCACATTGTGCTTTCCGTAATTGCTGAAATTTGCGACCAGTTCACTTCCATATTTGTAATTCAAAGCGCCAATAGTGATGAAGGTGTCGCCCATTTCATTCATTTCACCCACCTTTTGATCGTTGGGATAGACTTGGACCTTGTCGAGATCCAATCCTTCATTTCCGGCAGCATTCACAATAAGGACATCGTGGTCTGAAGCATATTTAATGGCATCCCAAACCCATTCGGGGTGTGGAGAATAGTATTTTCCAAAACTGGTGTTGATAACCTTGGCTCCATTGTCTACGGCATAACGAATGCCCAAGGCAATATCTTTGTCATATTCATCCCCATCAGGAACTGCCCTTACCACCAAAATTTCAACGTTATCAGCAACGCCATTCATTCCAATTCCATTATTCCTAACTGCAGCAATAATTCCAGCCACGTGGGTTCCGTGTTCTGCATCTTCTTTTTTAGGGTCTGGGCCATCCACATCGTTGTTTCCGTAAAACTTTATAGAAAAATTATCAGGATCATCGCCCAAGTTTTCCTTGCGGAAATCTTTACTGAGGTTGAAATGGGTTTCGATCCTGTTTGAAAAATAAGTGATGCCATTATTCAGTTCTTCCATCACCTCTGGAACCGTGTCGGCGTAATTTAGCATTTGGGAAAGAAGGCCAATCTGTTGTTGTTCGGTGGTTGTCGGATTTTTTAGCGCATTCAAATCGGCTACGGTATAATCTTCCTTGCCTAGCTTTGCAGCGATGGCCCGATGGGCAGGTTCAACCTGACCAAGAATTTGTTCGTATCGGGCCTTGTTTGCTTGGGTTTCCCCAAATTCCTTTTCATATTCGGCCTTGGCTTTTTTATACAACTCATATTCGGCACGATCGGCAGCGCTGATGGACGATTCTGATTTGCCGTCATACTTTGGCCCCAATTTTTTTAGGTAGCGAACATATTCCATATTCTCGCCTACGATATTTCCAAGGAAATTCCAGCCGTGGATGTCGTCGATATACCCATTTTTGTCATCATCTATGCCATTGCCTGCGATTTCATGTGGGTTGGTCCAAATGACCTTTTTGAGGTCTTCGTGATCGATATCTACACCACTGTCAACCACTCCAACAATAACTTTCTTGCCTTTTTTGCCAGCAAGAATTTCGGCATAAGCCCTATCAACACTCATTCCGGGTATGGTGTCCATAAGCAAATCTTTGGCCCCCCAGGTTTTTAATTCGGAATCGGTGAGGGGTGTAATTTTTAAGGGGAGGGTGTCAATATTTTCAATTGGGGTTGATACAATGGGAGACACTCCGCCACAAGAGCTCATAAACCAAGCAGAAGCCGTGGCCAAAATGGAGATTTTAAGTAGTTTCATTGTTTTAAGGGATTAATTAAAAAGTTCATTAAACATAAATTCTTGATCTATTCGAACACCTTTTTCGGTGTGTTTTACGGTAATAACCTGATGGTGCGCATCGTGCTCCAACAACAAATAGTAACCTTTCGTTGCCGCAACATTCAAAAAGGCTCCTTTTTCGTTAAGTGTAAGCAGCGGGCGCGTGTCGTATCCCATTACATAGGGCAAAGGGACATGACCGGAAGTTGGGAGTAAATCGGCCATAAAAACAAGGGTTTTTCCTTGGTACTCCAAGTGCGGGATCATCTGTTTTTCTGTATGGCCATCCACGAACAAAATGCCGAAATCCAATTCATTGGCCTCTAAAAAACCTGTAGAAGATTCTTGCACAAAGTGAAGTTGTCCACTCTCTTGGATCGGCAAAATATTTTCCTTCAAAAACGAGGCTTTTTCTCGTTGATTAGGCTCGGTTGCCCATTTCCAGTGTTTGGCATTGCTCCAATAACGGGCATTTTTGAATGCTGGTTCATAACCAGTTCGGTTCTT
This sequence comes from Flavobacteriaceae bacterium UBA6268, assembly GCA_002440705.1. GTDB lineage: Bacteria > Bacteroidota > Bacteroidia > Flavobacteriales > Flavobacteriaceae > DJVA01. Next base: position 70,617 of record DJVA01000075.1, read on the forward strand.
GTTCCATTGGATGCTTCCACCACAGTGGTCGAAGTGCAGGTGCGTAAGAAAAACATCGGTTATTTCATCGCGATGGTAACCGGCCTTTTCAAGGGAGCGGTCCAAGGAAAAATCGCCCCACAAATAATAATATCCAAAAAACTTTTCATCCTGTTTTTGTCCCATGCCATTATCGATAAGCGTTAGGCGGTTCCCATTTTCGATGAGCAAACAGCGAGCGGCCATATCGATCATGTTGTTGGAGTCGGCAGGATTGGTTCGTGACCAAAGGGATTTGGGGACAACCCCAAACATGGCCCCTCCATCAAGTTTAAAATTTCCAGCTTCTATGGGGATTAATTTCATTGGAAGCGCAAATTAGCAAAAGAGAAACACATTGGATATTAGAGTTGCCACTAATTTTCATTTATTTAACAAATTGTTAGAAGTATTGACAGGATTTTTTGAAAAAATCAAATTCTTCACTCCGCCCTTCCAAAGCGAGAAAAAGCCTAAAAGGATGTTCTAAATAAATTATGTTACATTTAAAAAATAACTAAAGCACCAAATGTCCCTCAAAAAGTTAGAACGAAGCCTTTCTTTAACTTCAGCAGTTGCCATCAGCATAGGTGGGATGCTTGGAAGTGGTATTTTTGTACTTCCTGGAGTTGCAGCTGCAAAAACCGGATCGTCCGTTTGGCTTGCCTATTTACTGGCGGCATTGTGCATTCTTCCAGCATCGCTTTCCAAGTCTGAATTGGCCACAGCTATGCCCACGTCCGGTGGGACCTATGTATACATCGAAAGAGCTTTCGGCCCCATATTCGGCACCATTTCCGGGATTGGGCTGTGGCTTTCACTACTTTTGAAAAGTTCTTTTGCACTGGTGGGCTTTGGTGCCTATTTTTCAGTTTTGGCCCATACCGATTTGGGATACACCAAATACATTGCCTTGGTGTTTTTGACCCTCATTTTACTTTTAAACATATTGGGAGTAAAAAAAGTAGGAAAGGTTCAGGTTATCATTGTTTCCATCAGCATCATAAGCCTTACGCTTGTCACTACCTTTGGATTGCCCAACGTAGACACCAATTTGCTACACCCCTTCTTGAATCATGGGAAAATGGGGCTTATTTCAACGGTTGCGTTTGTATACATTTCCTATGCTGGCGTAACCAAGGTGGCTGCGATTGCTGGAGAAATAAAAAAACCAAATAAAAACCTACCTCGCGCCATGATACTATCACTGCTAATCATGACGGTTATCTATGTTTTTGTTGCCTTTGTATTGGTTGGAAATATCCCCTTGGAGAACTTAAAATCCGATCTAAAACCCATTTATACCATAGCCCATACCTTAGGCGGGAGGTATATTGGTATGGTCGCGGCTTTTGTTGGGGTCATTACACTATTGTCCATGGCCAATTCGGGGGTTTTGGCCTCTTCCCGTTTTCCTTTTGCCATGTCCAGGGATCGATTGTTGCCCAAGAACATGAGCCGCCTTCATGCGACACACCTTACCCCCGTGGTTACCATAGTGCTTACGTGTTTGGTCATGGGCTTGGTAATCCTTTTTTTAAATGTTGAAAAAATTGCAAAACTGGCCAGTGCCTTCATGGTAATGATGTTTATTTTGGTGAATGCATGTGTCATCATTTTACGGGAGACGTCAGCACAATGGTACAATCCGCCGTATCGATCCCCTGCGTATCCGTTTGTGCAACTTTTTGGTATTTTGAGCGGTATTGTACTGCTTATCTTATTGGGCTTGATGCCGTTCCTTTCAATTGTAGCCGTAACGGCTTTCGGTATTCTCATCTATTATTTTTTTGGAAAGAATGCCATGCGCACAGGCGTTTTGCGAAATTATGGCCACCGGCCAGCGCTTTATCTTTTCTACAAAAAAAGGTACCTTAAGGAAATGTCAAAAAAAGAACGCCGTCAATTACACCCTGATAATTTTGATGGCAAACTAGCCTCCAAAGCGGGCGTGGTGGTTCCGTTGCTCGGCAATGAAAACTCTCCCGAAATGTTGGTCGAAATAGGAGCCGCCATTAATAAAAAAGAAAAACTTCAAACCGTTAATATTACCGAAGTTCCCAACCAAGCTTTTTTAGAGGCATTTTTGGATGAGGACCCAAAAGTTACTTCGCTGGAACGCCGAATCTCTGCCTTGGCCGCTTCACGAACTATTGATCTGGATTTTGAAGCGGTCGTTACCCACGAAGTCTCCAATACCATACACGAATTGAGCAACCAAACAGAATGTGACTGGTTGGTGATGGGCTGGAACGGCAAAGCGCACAGTGGTATTTTGGTAAGCAATCCTGTTGGTTGGCTGTTAACGCATATTGATTCCGATTTTGCCTTGTTCAAGGACAATGGGGTACGCTACATTACCAAAGTTTTGTTGGCACTTCGTCCGGGGCGAAAGGACAAGAATTTTGTTGCGGTGGCCGATAGGATTTGCCAATTCTACGGAGCTTCGCTTACTCTTTTGCAAGTGGTTCCTGAAAACACTTCGGACGAAACCATTGAAAAAATGCAAGAATCCTCAGTGTTCTTATTACGAAAAGTAGTGTCCCCTTGCCATGTGCTTATTCAAAAAAACGACGATTCCATCGCTACGATTTCCAACCTTTCGGCCGGATTTGACTTACTAATCCTTGGTACACCTCAAAAAGACAATTGGATTCGGGTACTGTTTGGAACAGGAAAAGATCGCTTTACCGAAAAGTCTGCCTGCTCGGTATTGCGTTTAACCATGAAAGATGATTAAGGTTAATTCTGCAACATAATCCACATTTCTTAGTATTTTTAGGCAAAATTGAAACGATGCTTGAACTTGCAGGGATTATTATTTTAGGGATTTTGGCCCAATGGTTTGCTTGGAAATTCAAGATACCAGCTATTTTGCCTTTAATTTTGATTGGCTTGTTGGTGGGTCCGGTCGCAACGTTCATTTCGGAAGACGGCCATCCATGGATACAACCCATTTGGGATGGCCATAGGGGGTTATTTCCGGGGGAAAACCTTTTTTACTTTGTTTCGCTTGCCATTGGCATCATCCTGTTTGAAGGCGGACTTACCTTAAAGCGCGGTGAAGTTACCAAAGTGGGACCAGTAATTGGGAAATTGATCAGTTTAGGCGCAGCCATTACGTTTTTGGGCGGAGGCTTGGCCGCACATTATATTTTTGGCCTCAACTGGCGCATTTCGTTTCTTTTTTCTTCGTTGATCATCGTTACTGGACCCACGGTTATTTCACCCATTTTAAGAAATATTCCGCTTAAAAAGGACGTTTCCGCAGTTTTAAAATGGGAAGGTATTCTCATCGACCCTATTGGGGCGTTGGTTGCGGTATTGGTATTTGAATTTATAAGTATAGAGGGGGATGCGGGCTATTCCAAACAAGCGCTTATTGAATTTGGGAAGATTGTCCTCATTGGTTTTGCCTTTGGAATCTCGGGCGGATATGCACTGTATTTTGCCATAAAAAAACGATTGATCCCACATTACTTGATGAATGTCGTGGCACTTTCGGTAGTATTGATGGTTTTTGTGATAAGCGATTATTTTGCCCATGAATCTGGCCTGCTTTCAGTAGTGGTCATGGGGATGTTTTTGGGCAATAGCGACCTCCCAAGCCTCAAGGAACTCCTCTACTTCAAAGAATCGCTAAGTGTATTGCTAATTTCGATATTGTTTATTCTTTTGGCGGCCAACATTGCCGTCGATGATGCCCTGCTGGTTTATAATTGGAAAGCAGCCCTTTTATTGGCGGTCGTTATTTTTGTGTTGCGTCCACTTTCCGTGTTTGCAAGTACCGTCAATTCTTCGCTCAAGTTCAACGAGAAGCTCTTTATTAGTTGGGTAGGCCCAAGGGGGATTGTGGCAGCAGGAATTGCGTCCCTTTTTGGAACCAAGTTGGTACAGCTCGGTTTTGACGGGGCCCAGTACATTACTCCATTGGTCTTTGCAGTGGTGCTGGTTACCGTACTTTTGAATGCCACAACAGCACGACTCTTTGCTTCGGTGGTGGGTGTCTTTTTGAAAACTTCGGAAGGAATCCTTATTGTTGGGGCATCAAAAGTGTCTAGGCTTATTGCCAGTTACCTCCAAAAAAACGGCAGGCATGTGGTCTTGGTCGATTCCAACCAAGCCAATGTTGCACAGGCGCAAGAGCTGAACCTGGAAGCGATTACGGCAAATATCTATGCTGAAGATTTGGCGGCCGACATTGAATTGAGCGACGTGGGCTACCTTTTGGCACTTACCGGTAGTCAAGAGGTAAACCGTCAGGCAATCAATAGGTTTGGAAAGATTTTTGGCGAAACGGGAACTTTCCGTTTGATGTCTTCTGAAGAAAAGGAGTTGGGGGAAGAATTGAACCAAAAAGAACTTTTCTCGACAACACACGATTATGTATCCCTAGAGGAAGTAGCAAGAACCTATCCTTCCATTCAGGAAATTCCCGTAAAATCTTCCCCACAATTTCTTAAAATGCTTTCTATAATTGAAAAGGATAACGACACTATTGCCCTTTTTCTGAAAATGCCGAATGGCTTTTTGGAAATCATTGCCAACCCAAAGGAAATGGAGGTAAGGGATGGGTGCCTGTTGGTGTATCTTGGCAAACCGTTGGATATTGAGGAATTGAACCAGGTAACCCGTGACAGAAAATCAGGGAAATCTTGAAATAAAGCTTCCAAAGCAACGTTTTTCAACAAACTGTATTTATGAAAAAAGCACTATTCTTAATCGGTATCATGATGGTTGTTTCCTGTAAAAAGGACGACTCCCGTTCGTGTACTACGTGTAGTTCCCCAGAGACGGCAGCCTTTGAGATATGCAGGGAAAGTAATGGAAACGCTTCCGTAAATGGACAGGACACGGGCACTGATTACGATGTCTACATATCCGGACTTGAAGACGCGGGGGCTACTTGCGGCGGCGTTAGTCGTTAAGCTTCAAAACCGCCATGAAGGCTTCTTGTGGAATTTCGACATTTCCAACTGCGCGCATTCGCTTTTTACCTTTCTTTTGCTTCTCCAGCAACTTTCTTTTTCGGGAAATATCCCCTCCGTAACATTTAGCAGTAACATCCTTTCGCAAAGCCTTAACGGTTTCGCGGGCAATGATTTTGGCTCCGATGGCCGCTTGGATAGGAATGTCGAATTGTTGCCTTGGGATGAGTTCCCGAAGTTTTTCACACATTTTTTTTCCAATATCGTACGCATTGTCCTGATGTAAAAGGGCCGAAAGCGCATCAACAGTGTTGCCATTAAGGAGTACATCTACTTTAACCAGTTTGGATTGGCGCATCCCAATGGGCGAGTAGTCAAAGGAAGCATAGCCTTTGGAAACGGTTTTAAGCCGATCATAAAAATCAAATACAATCTCTGCCAGGGGCATGTCGAAATTTAGTTCAACCCTATTTTCAGTTAAATAGGTCTGATTGGTAATTTGTCCTCTTTTTTCGATACAAAGCGACATTACAGGACCCACAAAATCGGCTTTGGTGATGATACTTGCTTTGATGTATGGTTCTTCTACCCGGTTAAGGGTGGAAGGGTCGGGCAAATCACTTGGATTGTTAACCAAAATAGGGGTTTCAGGATCCTTTGTGGTATATGCGTGATAGGATACGTTGGGCACCGTGGTAATCACAGTCATGTCGAATTCTCGCTCTAAGCGCTCTTGAATGATTTCCAGATGCAACATGCCCAAAAAACCACATCGAAATCCAAAGCCCAATGCTGCTGAACTTTCAGGTTGAAACACTAGGGAGGCATCGTTGAGTTGGAGTTTTTCCATGGAGCCGCGCAGCTCTTCGTAGTCTTCCGTATCAACCGGATAAATACCCGCAAAAACCATGGGTTTAACGTCCTCAAATCCTTCAATCATGTTGGTCGTGGGTGTTTTGGCGTCCGTAATGGTGTCCCCAACCTTAACTTCACGGGCATCCTTAATCCCCGTAATTAGGTAACCCACGTCCCCAGTCTTAACGGAGGCTTTTGGCCATTGCTTAAGTTTAAGGGTTCCCACTTCATCTGCAAAATAGGATTTTCCTGTGGCCATGAATTTTATTTGCTGCCCCTTTTTGATTTCTCCATTAAAAATCCTGAAGTAGGTTTCTACTCCACGAAAAGGATTGTAAACAGAATCGAAAATTAAAGCCTGCAAAGGTTCATCAGGATTTCCTTTGGGCGCAGGGATTCGTTCTACAATGGCATGGAGTATTTGATCGATCCCAATTCCGGTTTTTGCACTGGCAGGGATGATTTCCTCTGGCTTGCAGCCTAGAAGGTCAACAATATCGTCCGTAACCTCTTCGGGTTTGGCCGATGGAAGATCTACTTTGTTAAGTATCGGGATAATTTCCAAGTCATTTTCTAAAGCCAAGTAGAGGTTTGAAATGGTCTGGGCCTGTATGCTTTGTGCAGCATCTACTACCAAAAGCGCCCCTTCACAGGCGGCAATGGACCGCGACACTTCGTAAGAAAAATCCACGTGGCCCGGAGTATCGATTAGATTTAGAATATAAGGCACACCTTCATGCACATAGTCCATTTGAATGGCATGGCTTTTAATGGTAATTCCCCTTTCGCGCTCTAAGTCCATGTTGTCGAGCAACTGATCCTGTTTTTCGCGATCGGTAACAGAGCCTGTGGCATCCAATAAGCGATCGGCCAAGGTGCTTTTGCCGTGGTCGATATGTGCAATGATGCAAAAATTTCGGATGTTCTTCATATACAGTGTTCGACAGTCATTTGAATTTGCAAATATAGACGAAAAACAAAGTTTTTGAGCATCTTGAATGTAGGAACTCTAAAATTTTACTTGTAAGAATTTTTCGATTGAAGGAAAAAGTAGATATTTGTTGGAGTAGTGTGACTTTCCTTAAAATTTAGTTGGGCACATCCAGCGGTGGATGGCAAAAAAGCATGATGCGTTACAGACTTTTCACATTTTTTTTATTGCTTTGGTCAGTAGCCTTTAGCCAAGGCTATCAAATTAGTGCCAAAGTGGTGGATGAAACCGACGCCCCCATTTCATACGCTACCGTGCTGGTAAAAGAGGACGGCTCTGGGAGTATATTGATGGGCGCTATTACGGACGATAACGGAAGTTTTTTAGTTTCTGGGGTGCAGCAAGGAAAGGTTTCGGTAGAAATTTCGATGATTGGTTACGAAACCCAAGCCCTTTCAATAGAGCTTGACAAAAATATCCATTTGGGAATTATTACCTTAAGGACCGAATCGGAAACCTTGACGGAGGTTACGGTAATTGCAAAAAAACCGGTAATTAACAAAACGGCCGGTAAGCTCGTTTTTCAGGTTCAAAACACGTCTCTTTCAGTAGGAAATACCTATAATTTGCTTTCCAAAACCCCTGGGGTACTGGTAATGGGCGATAAGATAACCATCAAAAACCGGCCCACTACCCTCTACATAAACGGTAGACGGATGTACTTGGCTTCCAACGAAATCACTGCGTACCTAAAAACCTTGGACGCCTCTACCATTCAATCGGTTGAGGTGATAACGAACCCTTCTGCCGAGTTTGATGCAGAGTCGGGAACCGTATTGAATATCATCACAACTTCAGCCACATACCCCGGATACAAAGGTTCGCTCAGCAGCACTTACGAGCAGGCGATATTTCCAAAATACCAATTGGGAACCTCCCATTTTTTCAAGAATCGATGGCTGAATCTGTATGGCAGTTATAGTTACAGTCCACGCACGGAAAATAAAGATCAGCACTCTTACATTCGTTTTTTTGAAGAAGACGGGGTAAGTACGGCATCAGTTTGGGAAAGCGATTTTAGAAGAATCACAAAGAGCGTTGGACATCAAGGCAACCTCACCATGGATTTTCAACTGGACCCAAAGAATAAACTAAATGTTACATCCAGTATATTCATTACCCCCAATAAAACCTTCGATAACCTTCAGGACACAGAGATAGTTAATGCTCAAAATCAATTAGATTCGACTTTTGTAACCAAAAGCAACTTGAATGTGGACACCCAAAACCTCGTTTTTGGAACCGAATACGAGACGCAATGGGGAAAAGATGAGAATACCCTGCGCTTGGGGGCGAATTATATTGCCTATAAAAATGATCAATTTCAGGAATTGCGCAGTGTCTATTCCTTCCCATCTATGGAACAATTCAGGGTAGTGCAGTTTCAAACCAACTCCAATCAAGAAACGGATATCATAACCGTCAACCTGGACATTTCCACTATACTCGCCAACGGTCAATTAGATTTGGGAGCCAAGTATTCGACTATCGATACCCAATCCAGCTTGGACTTTTTTGACATCGGCAACAATGAAACACAACCAAACCCATTACTTTCGGACGATTTTGATTATGTGGAGCGGATTGCTGCCAGCTATTTTAATTTTGAAAGGGGGTTCTCAACATGGAATTTTAAGATTGGCCTAAGAAGTGAATATACCAAGGTAGAGGGGACTTCCAACCGGTTGGGCTCTGTCAATACCCAAGAGTACTTCAAGCTTTTCCCGTCAGTGACTCTCGAACACCAATGGGACGATAAAAATAACTGGGGCATTGCTTACGCCCGAAACATTCAAAGGCCCCGTTACCAGAGCCTCAATCCTTTCAGGTATTTTTTAAACGAAAACAACTTCAATGAAGGCAACCCCAATCTCGTGCCAGCTATTGAGGATAAAGTAACCCTTTCGTATGCCCACAATAACAAATGGTTTGTGGAATGTTACTATGAAAACGTCACAAATTCATTGGAGATCCTCAATTTGCAGGATAATGCTGCTTTCACGTTGCGGCAGTTGGATACCAACATCCCCCGTAATTTTCAGTACAGCCTCGATATTGTTTACACAGCCCCTTTGAACGATTGGTGGTACACCAATTTGGTGACTTCCTCTTTTTATATGGAAAACGAATTCTTCGCAGTGGAAAGCAATCAAGAGCGCTACAGTAATTCAACCTACGGTTTTTTTGGGCAAAGCTATAACCAATTTACCCTCTCCAAGGACGGTACCCTTACATCGGATGTCACCTTGCTTTATATTTCTAACCTGATTTCCGGATCCTTGGACTACAACAATATATTCAAATTTTCAGTATCGTTGCAAAAAATGCTCTGGAACCGCAGGGCTCGAATCAATTGTGGAGTGGAAGATCTTTTCGATACCAACAACGTGGTGGTGGTCTCCCGTTACTTGAACCAAGACAATTCTTACTTTGCCATGCCCGAATCCCGTTTCTTCTATGTTGGCTTTCAATACAATTTAGGGAACTATACCTTAAGAGAAAATAAAAACACCATAAAAACCGTAGAAGGGGACCGACTGCAATAACACGTTTATAATTTCATTAATTTTGCCCCATGGCGAAGATTGGAACTATAGACTTAGGAGATTTTCCGCTGTTGCTGGCTCCCATGGAGGACGTTAGCGATCCACCTTTTCGGGCGCTTTGCAAGGAACAGGGTGCCGACCTCGTATTCACCGAATTTATTTCCAGTGAAGGACTTATTCGTGACGCAGCTAAAAGTGTTATGAAATTGGACATTTACGAAAAGGAACGCCCCGTAGGAATTCAGATTTTTGGCGCGGTGCTGGATTCGATGTTACGAAGTGTTGAGATTGTGGAAGCCTCGGGCCCAGACATCATTGACATCAATTTTGGCTGCCCGGTCAAGAAAGTGGTTTCCAAAGGTGCCGGGGCAGGAATCTTAAAAGATATTGATTTAATGGTTTCCCTTACCGAAGCCATGGTTAAACACACCAAACTGCCCATTACGGTGAAGACCCGCTTAGGATGGGACCACGACTCGATTAAAATTGTAGAAGTTGCCGAGAGGCTCCAAGATGTGGGCTGTCAGGCCATTTCCATTCATGGGAGGACCCGTGCACAAATGTATAAGGGCGAGGCGGACTGGGCCCCGATTGCGGAAGTAAAAAACAATTCGCGTATGCACATCCCCGTTTTTGGCAATGGCGATGTGAATACACCAGAAAGAGCCATGGAAATGCGGGACAAATACGGTTTGGATGGAGCCATGATTGGTAGGGCCAGTATAGGATATCCGTGGTTTTTCAGGGAAGTAAAACACTTTTTTAATACCGGGAGCCATTTACCTCCCCCAAGCTTGAAAGAACGGGTGGAAGCTGCAAAAAGGCACCTTCAAATGGCGATAGAATGGAAAGGTGAAAAGTTGGGTGTGTTTGAAACCAGGAGGCACTACACGAATTACTTCAAGGGGATTCCAAATTTTAAGGAGTACCGAACCAAAATGGTCTCCAGTGATGACTCTTCATTAGTTTTTGAAGCATTTGAAGAGGTTTTGGAGCAATTTGGAGACTTTGAGTTTGTCTAGGAAATTAGTTTTTCAGTAACCCGAAGGGAGGCCATTTTAGAAGCAATCGCTCCTAAGGTCAATATGGTTGCCAACACCAGCAATAGATTTTCCAGCTTAAATTTTACAGGATAAGGCAAGGTGGGGGTTATAGGAATAAACCCATACTTCATTTGCAACAACACCGCGATACTCCCCAAAAGTAGGCCAATAAATAAACCAATAAGTGTCATTAAGATGCCGTTGTAAAAAAAGATCTTCCGAATTTCCTTCAAGGAAACACCCAAAAAATATAGCGTGTTGATGTTGCCCCTCTTTTCAAGGATGATCATAATAATGGTTCCGGCAAGGTTAAAAATGGCTATAGCGGCAATTAGGCTTACAAAGAAATAAACAAAAAGATTCTCCGAATTGAGCATTTTGTAGAGGGCGTCATTTTGTTGGATTCGATTTTTGACCACAATTTCCTCTGGGAGCAATTGCTTTAAGGAGGCCACAGTTGCTTCTTCCGAAGCGCCTGGGGCAAGCTTGAACACTAGTTGCGATACTTGGGTACTGTCCACGCCCAACAGATTTCGAGCAAGTTCAAGGTCTGAAAACAGGTACTTTCCGTTCAATTCGTCATTGATTTCATAGATGCCCGAGGCCACCACCTTTTCCGATCTAAAGGCCGAAGAAGGATCCAATTCGTTGATTTGTCCCACCCCAGGCTTGGGCACAAAGATTTCGATCAAGTTTCCGTAATCCCTCACAGAAATTGAAAGTTTCGAGGAAATGTCAAATCCCATAACCACCTCGTCTTGGTGTGGTGTAAACCATTCGCCTAAAAAAAGAAGGCTGTCAACGGGGGTCACCTTGGCATAATTTTCATCCACTCCTTTGATGAAGGCAACGAGGTTTTTTCCTTGGTAACGAATAAAAATTCGCTCCTCAAGTACTTTGGAAGCGGCAAGCACTCCTTCAATGTTTTGTATTTTTTGGAATTGCGCCTCCGATAAGATCAAGGTCTTTCCTTGAGCGGGGGTAATTTGCAGGTCACTGTCAAAGATGTTGGTGTATTCCAAGGCAAATTCCTTGAGTCCAGAAAATCCGGACAATACAATAAACAAGGCTGTGGCCCCCAGGATAACCGCAGCAACAGCTACGCTGGAAATGATATTGACTGCATTTTTGTTGCTTTTTGAAAAAAGGTAACGCTTGGCGATGTAAAGCGGGAACCCCATAGCTTAGCTTTTCTTTCTTTTATCGAGCAGTTCGGGATTTTTGATGGGATTGTCTTCGCCTTTAGCGGCCTTTTCGATTTGATCGATGTATTCTAGCGAATCATCATTGTAGAACGCCAAATCGGGCATTTTGCGTAATTGATTCTTTGTAAGCTGGGCAATTTGATGTTTTATTTTAGGTTTTAAAAGATTCAGTTCAGAAACCATTGTATTGGCTTTTTCCGAAGGGAAAACACTCACGTAAACTTTGGCCAACGAAAGGTCTACGGTGGTCAAAACCTTGGAAACCGAAATTAGAATCCCTGTTTGCCCGTTGTTTCTGAGCAACTCTTGCAACAAAAGCGCTAAATCCTTTTGGAGTACTCCTGAAATTTTTTTCTGTCTATTGCTTTCTTCCATGACACAAAAGTAAGATATTTCGGGTTGAGGCACGTTAATTTGTTATTTTTGAACAAAGAGCATCGTAAATGAACAAAATAGAACACATCGGAATCGCAGTAAATGAATTGTCACGGGCAAACGCCATCTATGAACGCTTGTTGGGAGTTGCTCCCTATAAAACAGAACTAGTTGAAGGAGAAGGGGTTGCCACTAGCTTTTTCCAGTGTGGGGAAAGTAAAATAGAACTCCTGGAAGCCACACGGCCCGATAGCCCTATAGCAAAGTTTATAGAGAAAAGGGGTGAAGGGATCCACCACATTGCTTTTGCCGTAGCCGATATCAAAGCGGAATTAGAAAGACTAAAAGCCAATGGGTTTGTGATTTTAAATGAGACGCCCAAAGAAGGAGCCGATAACAAATGGGTTGCTTTTTTACACCCGAAGCATACCTCTGGCGTTCTTGTAGAGCTTTGTCAGGAGCGAAACAACAAGTAAAATGTTTTGCACTGTTAAATATGTGTTTTACATTTGCACCTTGTTTTGGGTCCCATAGCTCAGCTGGTTAGAGCACCTGACTCATAATCAGGGGGTC